>JAOAGX010000028.1:0-10809 GCA_026415535.1 Armatimonadota bacterium
TGTGTATAAGAGACAGGCTCAGCGTAGTGTTATCAACGCTGATAGCAACTTCGGGAGGAGTGGCATATGGAGCCATCAGCGGATCGCCGACAATTACAGTCTTCCAGAACCCGAGTGGACAAGCAGCGTAAAAGCTCTCCGCCATATTATAACCCTTGGTGTAACGGTCGAAAAGGATCTCAGGACGAGTGGCATTGTTCACGAAAGGTTCAGACACGTACGCACCGGCTCCGCACAACCCGCATGCGGACAAATCGGCCATCAGCGGGGGGCGATTGGTATTTTGCGGATCTATAAACGTGCTCCCGCTGTATGACCAGTAGCTATCTGCAATCGAACCCGGCACAAAAACGTTGCTAACGTATTTCTGGAAAGTGTACCCGACGTCGTGTGTAGCCCAGCTAAAGTATCCCATCACCCCTCGTTGATTAGCCAAGAAATCCAAGCCCCCGTCAAAGCGAACCTCAAAACCTTTCTTGACCAGCAAATCATAGGCAGAAGCAGTAGGTGTACCAAGGCGAAGGTTGGCTTTCTTGTACTCTCCGGAGTTAAACTGGCCACTGGCTTGCACTCTGTCAAGTACAAAAGCGCCGTCCAACGCTGGACGACATGCGCGGTTAATCATGGCCTTTACCTGGTCAACAGTAAACGCATCCAGCCTTGTAACTAGGTAGAAGCGGTACTGCCTGCCGTTGTTCTTGTCGATGAACGTGAGGTTATGCGACCAGGCAATCTCAGGAGCAGCAGTAGTCCATCTGGACGGCGCAATGGGACCATATGGGAATGGAAAGTAATCTTGTATGTCAGGGTGATCAACCGCCGTGAGGATGCTCGCGCTAGAGTAAGGCCCACTGCTTGACGGACGACCGTAGTCAACCTTTAGCGGAATGCCTTTGGTTAGCACGATATAGTCGATATTGCCCGCCACCTGGGGCCTCATAAGAAACTGGCGGATTGGTTCTCTAATTCTGGTCTCGAACTCCTGCCAACCAACCAACTCGGCAGACGAACAGTTAATATAACAAATGTTCGAATCGGGAATACCTCTTGCCTGCTTGTAGTACAGGCCAATCTCGCGGGACTCAGGAGAATTGACTTCGATAATGACCGCCACGTTGCGAGGTCCGCCGCCCGCCCACAGTGCTCTCGCGGCTAGAAGAGCAATCATCAGCAACACTAGAGCGGATCGATACAAACCGCGCGATAAAGCACGTCGCACGCCGACTAACATCGAACCACCCCCTATGACTCCTTTCCTGGACCCGACGTATGATGCCGCTCCAGGTGTGTCTTCGCCGAGCATGGTCGGACATTATCGAAGAACTACACGGACCAGGAGTCCACTTCCGAAGGCGACGTGTGGCAATTCAACACTACAGGAGATTCTTACCGATGTTCGGAATAACAAGTTCAGGATGCGCCACTCGTGCCACAGCCGAAACCCGCCCGCGAAACTAAACAGCCACAACAACGCCTTCGTGATTCCTGCCGCACGCTCTTATAGTATGATATACAAGCGGCGGCTTTTGTCAAGTGGTTTACGACGTCGAACAACCTGCTAATCCACAAATCAGGTATATTTACTTATCGCAAAGTGGTAACTAATTGCGAAACTGGCATCACATTGGGATTCACGTTTCTTTTGAAGGAAAGCGACAAATCAAGCCAAAGTTAGGAATACGATCTAGCGTCCAGATAAACAGCCGGAGGTGACAGATTTGGACTTTCGCCATAACCAGGATTCCATCGATCTGTCAGGTCAGTGGTCATTCACTTACAGCGACGGACCCACAGATCTGCTCTTCAGTTCGCAAAAGGACATAGAGTCGGCCAAGTATCCAATATACCCCTGCTCTGTTCCGGGTAATTTCGAGCTCGATCTCTTCGCAAACGGGATCGTTGATGAGCCATTCTACAGTATGAACATCTCGCGGCTTACAAAGTACGAAAGATCACATGTATGGTACTTTCGCAACTTTGAAGCATCAGAAAAACCAGGGTTCGACGCTGAATTAGTTTTCGAGGGTGTCGACTGTTTCGCAGACATCTACCTCAACAGCGAACAGGTTGCTTCGACCGACAATATGCTCATCGAGCATGTGGTGTGCATAAACGGTCGCCTACGCGGCAACAACGAGCTATTGGTTCACATCCGACCAGCTGTAGAAGAAGCCAAAAAGTTCGACTATCCACCTTATGTCTTCGCGGTTGGAGATTTCATGGAATCCTTGTATGTTCGAAAGGCCCCGCATATGTATGGCTGGGACATAATGCCACGTGCAGTCTCGGCTGGTATATGGAGACCGGTTAAACTGAGGTACAGGCCGATCGAAAGGATCGAAACTGTCTACCTCGAAAATGAAAGTATTTCTCCCGACGGAAGCATCGCACATCTTGTTTTGCACTATACAACAAGAATTGCCAGAGATCCCAATGACCTATATGAGGTTACCATCGATGGTGTTTGTGGCAACTCCCGGTTTTCCGCAAAGAAGAAAACCGGTGCGATCGGCGGCCGCATTTCTTGTATCGTGCACGAACCAAAACTCTGGTGGGTCAGAGGAAGAGGAGAACCCAACCTCTACGACGTAGTGGTCAGGCTGCTGAAAAACGGGCGCGAAATTGACCGACTGACCTTCACGCACGGAATCAAGCGCGTGGAACTAGCTAGGACCAGCACTACCGACATGCTGGGAAACGGAGAGTTCTGCTTCAAGCTCAACGGCGAAAAGGTGTTCGCGCTTGGAACGAATTGGGTACCGGTAGATGCGTACCACTCACGCGATGTTCAAAGGTTGCCGCACATACTAGAAATGGTTGAAGACATTGGCTGCAACTTCATCCGCTGTTGGGGCGGAAACGTCTACGAAAACGACCTATTCTACGACTTCTGCGACCGACACGGCATTATGGTTTGGCAAGACTTCGCAATGGCATGCTCTTATCCACCACAAGACGAAGAGCATCAGAAAAGAATCGCTCGCGAGGTACGAGCAGTTGCCAGACGTCTCCGACAGCACGCGTGCCTAGCGCTGTGGAGCGGCGACAACGAAATTGATGTTGCCGTTGCCGCGTTAAGACGCGACCCAAACAAAAACGTTTTGACCAGAAAAGTAATCCCGGACGTCCTGCGCGAAGAGGATTGGGTAACGCCGTACATACCCAGTTCGCCCTATATTGACGAGGAATCATTCAAACACGGTTGGGATTTTATCTCTGAGAACCATCTTTGGGGACCCAGAGATTACTACAAAGGAGACTACTACAAAAATGCCGTATGTCACTTCGCCAGCGAGATAGGCTATCACGGTTGTCCCCATCCAGAATCCATCCGCAAGTTCATTTCCCACGAAAAACTCTGGCCGTATCAGGACAACGAAGAATGGTTGCTGCACTCTACATCGCCACTTCCAGGAGTGGACTTGTTCGACTACCGTGTGGAACTGATGGCCAACCAGATAAGGGAGCTTTTTGGACAGATTCCAGACAATCTTGAGGATTTCGCCTTCGCCAGCCAGGCGTCTCAGGCTGAAGCAAAAAAGTTCTTCATCGAAATGTTCCGCATGGGTAAGTGGCGACGTACCGGCATTATTTGGTGGAACCTGATGGACGGATGGCCGCAGTTTTCGGATGCAGTTGTTGACTACTACTTCCGCAAAAAACTTGCTTACGAATTCATCAAGCGTTCCCAACAGCCATTGCTACTTGCATTACGTGAGCCCCAAGGCTGGAGGCAAGAGCTGGTCGCTTGTAATGACACTCGGGAAGATATCGAGCTAAGCTACAAAGTCACGGATCTCGACACAGCTGAGGTCGTAACAGAGGGTGAGGGAAGAGCAACAGCAGATGCGGTAACCATGCTTAACCACATTCAGTACTCGAGCGCATGGCAAAAGTTCTATCTGATCGAGTGGAATAGTGCAAAATGGAACGGGGTTAACCACTACCTACTCGGAAGCCCTCCGTTCGACTTGGAACGCTATCGAAGATGGCTCGAAAAAGCAGGGTTTGTACATCATGATCGGCTGCAATGTAATTGATCGTAGAACCACAAGCTGCCAAATGTAACATTGCCTATACGCAGAACGCATCGCGAATGACTTGGCTTACTCGTAGCCTTCCTTCGCACACGCCGACCTCGACAACATCAAACCGACAATTTACGTCGGTGAGGTTCTTCTCGTCGAGATAGCTTTGGGCTGCAGCCGCAATTCTCGCGCGCTTGGTTGCAGTGATCGACTCCGCCGGTGAACCGAAGGTGTGCGTGCGCTTGCATCTAACCTCAACAAAAACTAATGAGCCGGACTCCTCGGCCACAAAATCGATCTCGCCCGATCGGCAACGGTAGTTGGAGGCGATGATGCGGTAACCAAGTCTGCCGAGCTCGGCCGCAGCAGCAACCTCGGCACTTCGACCTATCCTAGACCTGGCAGACGGCAACTGCGCATCCTTTCAGCCACAGGAGCAAACGACTTACGATGGCACGGACAGGGGCCTAGGCTTTCAATCGCAGCAAGGTGCGCCTTAGTACAGTAGCCCTTGTGCTCGGCAAAGCCGTAGCCGGGGTAACGCTGATCGAGATCTAGCATTATTCTGTCTCTTGTAACCTTTGCAACTATCGAGGCTGCCATTATCGAAACGCTCTTGCGGTCTCCCTTGACTATCGCCAATGACGGAGCAGGCAGATCAGGCACAGGAAGCCCGTCAATCAGAACGAAGTCAAAAGAAGTGCTCAAATCATCAAGCGCTGCCCTCATCGCGCGGTGAGACGCTCGCAGTATGTTGATCTCATCAATCACGTCGGGCCCGACCACACCGATTCCAATGGCTTTCGCCTCGCGCACAATCCGATCGAAGGCGACCTCGCGGTCAGCTGGAGTCATCGTCTTGGAATCTCGGATGCCAGCGCTGTCGAAGTTTTCGGGAAGCATCACTGCCGCTGCCACAACCGGTCCGGCAAGTGGCCCTCTGCCAGCCTCGTCTACACCAACAATCCCGACGTGACCGTCTTGGCGAGCGGTGTTTTCGTAGAACCAGTGATCCTGACCGGGCTGAAATGCAGTTGGGCTGGAGAACTGAAGATGTGGAAAAGTGATCTCTACTCTCAGATCTTCGCTCTTTGTCATTAACCACCCGCTACCAGCCATCGGCTCTATCAGCTCCGTCTCTACCTGACCCATCTGATGCGAGTGACAGGCCAGAAGACAAACATAGCTTTGCCGAGAACACGTTTGCGGTCCAAAAGACCCCAGAAGCGAGCGTCGTTCGAATCGTTGCGGTTGTCGCCCATTACAAGGAGTTTGCCTTTGGGTATTTTGACGTAATGAACTCCGTTTTTCGTGACTATCCATTTGGGATTCGTCATTCTTGGCCCTGAAAGCAACGGGTACTCCATGTCCGGGTCTTCGGCGGTGTAAGGCTCATTAATAGCCTTTCCGTTGATGTAGACCTTTCCCGGTACGACTTTGACTCTGGCATTGGGTTCCCCAACAGCAGCAGCGATCTCGGAATTGCTCACCAACCTTCCGTCTACAAGAACTTTACCGTTACTGAGTTTGACCTTGCCCGGCCCGTTCGGGGTAGCAAATCCGTGCAATACGCTTTCTAGATAGCGATGGCCGTACTGCGTCTGTCCAACAATGACATACCCCGGCGTAACCCTTACAAGATCACCCGGCACGCCGATGACGCGTTTTATGAAGTCCTTTTCTCTACGCTTGCACTCTCTTTTTATGAACTCCTCGCGTTCAGCACCCTCTAGGCCGCGCTCGTCGGCCTCTGCAATTACCTGCTCTTTGACATCGGGGGTAGCCTCTATAGGCGCTTTGAAGACAATAACATCGCCTAACTTCGGCTCCCGAAAACGGTAGACGAGCTTATTCACGAGAATATGGTCGTGAATCATGAGAGTCGGCTCCATTGAAGCCGACGGTATGAAGAACGCCTGGACGAAAAACGGCCTGATAACCAAGAATACCAGGCCCATCGCCACTGCGAGCGACTCTGCAAACTCGGCTATCGACTTAGCGATCGCATACTTTTTCTGCTTGAGCAACAGCCAGCGCAGAATTAGCAGTACTACGATCGTTATGATAACTGTGGGAATGCTGAGATTGGCTAGCCGTTCGGTTATGCTCATCTCGCGTCCTGGCGTTCCTTAACCTTCGTAGCCTTGCCAACTCTCTGGCGCAGGTAGTAAAGCTTGGCCCTACGAACCGATCCCTTGCGCACCACCTCGATTTTCGCGATGCGCGGCGAGTGGAGCATGAAAGTGCGCTCTACACCGATGCCGTGAGATATCTTGCGCACCGTAAACGACTCGCGTACTCCACCGCCTTTCTTGCCGATAACGGTACCTTCGAACACCTGTATGCGTTCCTTGCCACCTTCAATAACACGGGTGTGAACACGCACAGTGTCTCCCGGCCCGAACTCGGGCGTGTCAACTCTTAGCTGTTCGAACTCGATTTGCTCAATTAGATTCTGCATCATACTCTCCTGTTCGGAAGATAAGTGCGCATCCTTGTGAATTAGATGACGTATGTCATCCTAGCGACGTATGTCATCCTGAGCGAAGCGAAGGATCAAGCGTAGCGTCGAGACTCTTCACCTAGCTCAGAATGACGCGATGCTTGGAACTGTTACCAAAGACTGTCTCAACTTACATTCAGAACAACCAGAAGTATATAAAGGTCTCCGGTACTCTGGTTCAGTACTACTGTGATTGCTTACTCCGCAACCCCGCTATTATTGCCCTGTCCTCATCTGTAAGCAGCGCCTTTTCGAGTAGGTCAGGGCGCCTGGTAAGCGTCCGCTCTAGAGCGTTCGCACGTCGCCACTTCTCTATCCGGGCATGGTCTCCCGAAAGCAACACTTCAGGAACCTTGTATCCTCTAAAGTTGGCCGGCCGTGTATACTGCGCGTACTCGAGCAATCCGCTGGAAAACGACTCGGTTTCCGGCGATGACTCATCTCCCAACACGCCGGGCACGAGCCTCGCAACAGTCTCCAGCAAAACAAGCGCCGGCAACTCGCCTCCCGCAAGGACATAGTCCCCGATCGAGATCTCGTCGGTTACGAGGTGCTCGCGTATACGCTCGTCGACACCCTCGTATCGCCCGCATATTATTATCAGATGGCTCTCCGCAGAAAGCTCTTTGGCCAGGTTCTGATCAAGTTTGCGCCCTTGAGGAGTCATCAGTATGACCCTTGGCTTGCCGGGGCCCGAACGAGATGCTAGTGCCTCAACTGCCCGAAACACCGGTTCGCACTTCATTACCATTCCTGGCCCTCCGCCATAAGGCTCGTCATCGGTAGAGCGATGCTTGTCTTCGGCATAATCTCGCAGATTGACCGCTGCGACCTCGATGACTCCTCTCCGTCGGGCCTTGCCAAGGATACTCTGCCCCGCCACCGACTCGATGATCTCCGGAAATGTTGTCAATATTTCGATGCGCATATCAGTCCGGCTTGTCGCGCTCAGCATGTTTTCAGCGATTCTTCTGCCTGGTTGAGAAACGTCGAATCGTCGAAAACGTTGGGTTTGTGTTTTGTTGCCAAAGCCTAGTAATCTTAGATTCTTTGCTGCGCCCAAAATGACGGACCTGCCGGGCTATATCAGCCCCCGTCAACTAAGCACATTTGAAATTGCTCAACGCTTTAAGAACCGAATATTCTAAGCAGAAAATTTCCCGCGCGACTTAGACTTGCACCAATGTCGCTTAGTCAAGCGTCATCTGGCAGCAGTCCCGGAACCGCGCGAATGATCATCTCACCACGTTCGATATCAACCTTGGAAACAACATCTCTCAGTGCTGGAATGCACAGACCGGTCGATGTCACGTAGACGTCGTTCGCACCACCCTGAAGCACCTCGGTCACGACACCTTGCTCACGACCATCTTCTGTACTCACCTTGAGACCGATGATATCGAAAACGTAAAATCGGCCCTCTTCAAGCTGGCGCAGTTCCGACTCGCCAACTATGATGTCAATGTTCCTGAGCTCTTCCGCGCCGTTGCGCGTTTCAATACCTTCGAGCTTTAGCACAAAACCGCCTTTGTGCGGACGGCTATTCTGAATTCGACACGTTTTATGCCCACTCGGCAGCCGCAGAACGATCTCGCAGCCCGCATCAAACCGGTCGGGAAAGTCAGTTGTCGGTATTACCTTGACTTCGCCTCGTATTCCGAACGCGCCAACCACCCGACCTACTATTATGTCTCGCCCGTCGCGGGGCATAGTCCGTTCCGTATCTCAACGATTTTGTCGTCTTTGACAATTATCTCGCACGACCCGACGCGATCAAAGTCGTCTCCGACATTCACCTCTACCAAACCTTCAAGGATTCCCCGGTCATGCTCGGTGCCAATCTCGAGCGACTTCACCACATCAAGCTCTTGCATCAGAGCCGCACGCAACCTTTCATTCTTACGCCTTGTCCTTTCAAGACGTTCCCCAACTCGCTTCTTCTCCTCAGGAGTCACATAGGAGCGTCTCGAAAGCGAGTCGATTTCGAAATCGAGACGCTTTATCACGTCGTCAAGTCTAGCTACTGACGCCCGAATTTCCCCCAATCGCCGCGCCTTGAACTCCTCTGTCACAATGATCTTGACTCGGACCGGGCGTTTGATAATGATCCCCATGACGCTACGGCATAATCTTCACGTAGACGCTCTTATGCTCTTTGAGCGCCGCAGCCTTGGCGACAGTCCGAAGCGCATTGGCGACGCGGCCATCCTTACCTATCACCTTGCCCACGTCATCCGGCGCAACAGTTACTTCGTAGGTAATTGCCCCACCCTCGTAAACTTCTTTGACATCCACGGAATCCGGATCGTCAACTAACGCTCTAACCAGAATTTCGATCAGGCTCTTCAAGCTACCATACTCCAGTTTCGCATGAGAGTCGAAAAAGTCGCTCCCCAACCTTAGTTTGCCCTCCTGGGTAAATACCCAGCAATGATCTGAGCCAGGACTATCCGAATGCTGGAACTTATTCCGCCTTTTCTCCCTCGACTTCCCCAGCAGTCTCAGCGTCGGATGCCGGAGCTGACGATTCGCCCGTCGGAACCTCTTCAGCCGCAGGCGGTTCCTGAGCTGCCGCTTCAGCTTCCTTAGACTTGGCGGCTTTCTTCTTCGGCTCAGCTTTCTTTTCGGGCTTCTCTACAACGCCGCCGAAGAACCCGGCAACTTTAAGCAAAGCGCGAGCTATGTCCGTCGGCTGTGCACCGTTGCTAAGCCAATACTGGGCGCGTTCGGCGTTCACTTTTACCGCCGGCGGATCCGTATTGGGATCATAAGTCCCAATCGCCTCAATAAAACGCCCGTCGCGGGGCGAACGGCTGTCTGCGACCACAATTCGATAGAAGGGCTTTTGCCTGGCCCCCATCCTTCTCAGTCTGATCTTTACCACTTTACAGCCTCCTCAAAGAAACCTTTCATACCCAGTTATTGCAGCAAAAACGCGTCCGGAAATTATCCGCGCTTACTCACATAGAATCAAATCGCCAAGAACCATGGGTTCTCGTTCTATCGCAACAACCTCTTATACCGTGCATCGCGGAAAGGTCGTGCTAAAAGTCGTTCCAATACCGTGCTTTACCACCAAGTCCCAACAACACCCTATCTCATGAATGGAAGCTGCGGCATGCGCCCGCGTTTCTTGCCAGACGCATCGGCCCCCGTAACCGCGCGCACCATACGTTTCATTTCCTGAAACTGATTCATCAACCGGTTCACGTCCTGCACACTAGTGCCGCTGCCAGCTGCTATGCGACGTCTGCGGCTGCCGTTTAGAATCGAAGGGTCGCTGCGCTCCTCAACCGTCATCGAGCGCAGAATCGCCTCGGCCTTTCGAATCTCGCTTTCATCAATCTTGAGCCCCCGTAGTTGTCGGGCAGCGCCAAGGCCCGGAATCATCGAAAGCAACTCGTCAAGTGGGCCCATTTTGCGCATCTGCTGAAGCTGAACCAGGTAGTCGTTCAGATCAAACGTATTCTCTCGGAGCTTGCGCTCCATCTCACGAGCTTGCTCCTCGTCAAAAGCCTGCTCGGCCTTCTCTATCAGGCTGAGGACATCGCCCATTCCGATGATTCGGGACGCCATACGATCGGGATGGAACGGCTCCAGACCATCCATCTTCTCGGACGTGCCTACGAACTTGATCGGCTTGCCCGTGACCGCCCTGACGGAAAGAGCCGCGCCTCCGCGAGCATCACCATCGAGTTTGGTGAGGATCACGCCATCGATTTCGAGCGACTCATTGAACTCGCGAGCGACATTCACGGCGTCTTGGCCCGTCATCGCGTCAACAACCAACAGGACCTCCGTCACATCGACGGCCGCGCGCAGGCGTCTGAGTTCATCCATCATTTCTTCGTCGATGTGAAGTCGGCCGGCAACGTCGATTAGAATGTAGTCGTGGCCGTGTGTGCGCACGTAACTTAGAGCCGACTTAGCAACCGCAACCGCGTCTTGCTTGTCGCCGATGTCGAACACGTCCACGCCCACTTGCTCGCCAAGAGCTTTAAGCTGCTTGATCGCGGCAGGCCGATAAACATCGCCGGCCACAAGCAAAGGCCTCCTACCCTGCTTCTTGAGCATAGCAGCAAGCTTCGCCACGGTAGTGGTCTTGCCTGAACCATGCAAACCTGCCACCATCAAAACCGTCGGCGGCTTTTCCGCGACCTTGAGCTTGGCATTTTCCCCTCCGAGGAGCGCGATCATCTCCTCGTTAACGATCTTGATAACTTGCTGAACCGGATTAAGCCCTTTGAGTATGTCCTCCCCTACGGCACGATCCTTGAT
>JAOAGX010000028.1:10819-13146 GCA_026415535.1 Armatimonadota bacterium
GTGCCACCGAGAATCTGCACCAATTCGTCGCGGACGATCTTAACGATCTGCTGGCCCGGCGTAAGGCTCTCTAAGATCTGAGCTCCGAGGGCTTTTTGTCTGATGTCGTCTATAAATCTCTTGACGACTTTGTAGTTGACATCAGCTTCGAGAAGGACGCGGCGAACCTCACGGAGAGCATCATTGACGTCAGATTCGGTCAAGACCCCTCGGCTTCTAAGCCGGCCGAACACGCTCTGCAGTTTTTCAGAGAGGCTTTCAAACATACCCGCTCAGGAGTCCTTATCACGAAGTCACAAAATACGGCAAACACCGAAAGAGGGAACGGAAGGGACTGAGGGAAGAGATCGGAGTTTCTCTTGCCACAATCCCTTCGGTTCCCTTACAAGAAACAAGTATAACCTCTTAGATTGGTTATGTCAAACCAGGCCGCTCTCAACCATGACGGCCTCGTAACGGTGCATCCGCATCCGAATTATGCTGCCCAAAACTTGTAGCCCAGCCCTAAATGGCCTCATGCTCGAACTTTCGGCATGGCTCCACCTTACGGGAACCTCAGCAATTCTGTAGCCATACCTGCGAGCAAGGAAAAGCACCTCCACATCGAATGCCCAACCATCAATAAAACACTTCTCAAAAATCGCCCTGGCAACGTCGCCGCGAAATAGTTTGAGGCCACACTGGGTATCGCGAACTCCAGGCACAGCTAGAAGCTGAATCAAGAGGTTCAGCGCCTTACCACCCAACTCGCGATACAAAGGCTGGCGGACTGGTATCTCAGCCCCTTTTACAGCACGAGAACCAATAGCAACGTCGTAGCCCTTTTCAATCACGGCGAAAAGCTTGGCGAGCTGGTCGATTGGAGCGGATAAGTCTGCGTCGGTAAATGCGATGTATTCGCCGCGTGAGGCAAACACGCCCTGCCGGACCGCATAGCCCTTACCGCGATTTGTTTCGTAGTTAATGATGCGAACTGCTGTAGCTTCAGAAGCACATTCGACCATTACTCTATGGGTATCGTCAGTGCTACCGTCGTTGACAGCTATAATCTCGCAGTCGCGCCCAAGTGTCTCTAAGAAGGCCGACACAGTCTCAAACGTCGATTTTATGCGTTTGGCTTCGTTATAAGCAGGGATTATCAGGCTGAGAAAAGGTCTGTCCATATTGATGGATCGCACACCACTAAAGGACGGCATATTCACTCTTTTCACTCAAAGAGCGCATCCACAAAGGCGCGAGGATCAAAGTCTTCCAAATCTTCCAATTTTTCACCGGTGGCCACCAGTTTGATCGGCACTCCTAGCTCGTCTTTTATTGTGATCACGATGCCTCCCTTAGCCGTGCCATCGAGCTTTGCCAAAGCGATCCCACTAACCGGCACTGCCGACATGAATTCCTTTGCTTGACTTACAGCGTTCTGGCCGGTAGTAGCATCTAGAACCAAGATTATTTCGTCGGGATCACGGTCAAGCGCCTTCTTGCAGATTCGCCCGATCTTGGCTAGCTCCTCCATGAGGTTTGTCTTGGTGTGCAAACGGCCCGCTGTGTCTACCAAAACCGCGTCGGCTTTGCGAGCGACTGCCGCCTGGATCGAATCGAACACAACAGCACCCGGATCAGCACCAGGTTGGTGTTTGACGATATCGACCCCTACTCTATTCGCCCAAACTTCAAGTTGGTCGATAGCAGCTGCTCTGAACGTATCAGCAGCGGACAGAATCACTCGCATCCCCTGTTTCTTGAACCGATGCGCAAGCTTGGCAATGGTAGTAGTCTTGCCCACACCGTTCACGCCAACGAAAAGATAGACCGTAGGTCGGTTGACCGGCTCCCTAATGCACTGTCCGTTGCCAGCAATTAGTATGTCGGCGAGGATTGTCTTGAGGCGGTCTTTGATCTGACCGGAATCACTAAGGCGTTCCTTGCGCGATATACCGCGCAACGCATCGACTACTTTCGTAGCCGTGACAACGCTTACGTCGGCTTGAATCAACGCCTCTTCGAGCTCATCAAATAACTCGTCGTCTATTGGACGCCTACCTGTGAGTAGCTGGTCGACTTTGCTAAACAGACCCTTGATAAGACGCATGCGGTCCGATTTGTAGCCTCCGTACATAACAACTGGAAGCGAGTAAGCCGCTTCCGACCCAAAGTATACCGCGTCGGCGAAAAGATGTAAATAGTTCGTCGCGACAAATTAGGTTGCCATGGTAAGCGCATCCTCGGCGATTATCCCCGCTTAGCGGAGGAGCGTCGAACTGTTAGAAGCGCCGGAGTCGTGTTCTGTCACAACAGCCTCTGCAACCGAATTGACCATTGGTTGCGGT
>JAOAGX010000293.1 GCA_026415535.1 Armatimonadota bacterium
AGATGTGTATAAGAGACAGACCTACAGCCAACCAACTGTTTCTCGCCCTCGCTCCCAGTTTGGGTCTTTGTGGATAACGTGGAGGTTCCGATCGATTGGAGCACGTGGGGGCCTGCTAAAGTCTGGTGGGACTACGCGTACCCGAACAAACGCATGCCTGTTGAAAATGGTGACTCTGTGGATCTTAGCGGCTGGAACAATCTTTTATGGTTCTGGATTGTGCCACAGCACGAGGGTCAACCATGTTCGGGCATCCATTCTTCTCCTGTGGTTATAGGGGGCAATGTATATTTCGTTTGTGACGACGGACACATCTTTGCGTATCCTGCCGAGCCTCGGGTAGAATCGGGCAGGGCGATCGACCAAGTCGTTTGGGAAGGCAAGATCACAGGTGCGTCAGGTGCGGCAAATCTATCGATTGCCGGTTCGAACGGCGTTGTCCTAATACCGGCTCCTGATGGACTACACGCGCACACTAACGCGACCACCCTCGTTGCCGATTCGAACCGGTTAGTTGAGGTGGATGGTGCGGGCGAAGTTCGATGGGAGGTAAGTTCGGTTTCCTGGCCGGTTTCTGTTTCGCAGGGAGGCACTCCGGCTATGGCATCGGGTCCTGTCAACAAGCCGTCGCGTGCGAAGTACCTGCCTTCCGGCGAGATACTGCTGGTGAACTCTGGCGCAAACCAGGTTTGCCGGATTGACAAGAGCGGAGTTGCTGGCCTTGGTGGTCTTGCAGGCAAGTACATACGTGGTGTATACGATAAGTTTGTCGACCCCAAAAATCTGCTTCGGCCTGGTCAGCCAACTCATCTTTCCGGTCCCACTGACGCTCTCTTCTGGCAGGACTATGAGCTTGTGAACAATGTGATGATGCGGGTTGATCACTGCGTCATCGCCGATTCCGGCAACCATCGTGTGCTCGATCTGGTTTACAGGTTCAAGATTGATGCGAGCACAGGCGCGCCTACCGAGCTTATAGTCACTGAGGAACCTGGTAGGCAGCCGGACCCGGCAACGGGGTTCTACTTGCCTGAGCTTAACTGGGTTACGGTTACCGAGTCGGTGAACGAGCGCTACGTATATGAGTGTCTTCAACTTGTGCCCTCGCCTACGGGTGGGCATGATATTTACGCGGCTGTTTCAAACTATCGGGGCAGTCTGCCAGAATCGCCGCCAGGGAATGTCAGAACTGAAGGGCTTGGGGGAGCAATATTTGCTCTGAGCTATCGCGTGCCGGGGTCGACAGGCACGAGTTGGGACTATTCACATTCCCAATCGGGGCGTATTGTTGCTGCTTGCGATCGAATGCTTGTGAACGGCCAAGTATTTCCTCTTGCCGGTCCCAGGTTCTTCCAAGTGATTGACAGATCCGCTGGGCGGTTCATACTGATCTGCGACAACTATGGGGTCTACGAGGTGGGGCCAATTACGGGAGGCATTCCTCCGGTTACCCGGGCGTTCAGAGACCAAGATTATCGCAACATCAACAGGGATATGACGAGTTTTTCCGACGGTGGCATAGCGGGATCTGCACCGATCTACGTTCCGCTGATGGCGTCGAGTGTGCAAGAGCTGATAAATGGGAACTGGCTTATTACCAATAACTATTCCGGTTCCAACGCTGCGGGTGACAAGTCCTTTTCTGGAGAGGTGTTCGAGGTAAGCTGGAAAAACGACGGCACAGTCAATAGGGTCGAGTGGTGTTCGCCGGGTCTGTATGTTCTAGGCAACGACCTCAGCACCTGGAAACAGCGCCTCGAAAGCAGCTACATCTTCCAGCAACCACGTTCCGCTGTGCGCCAGATGTGACCTTCGGTACCATATCAGTGAGTTGTTCAGATTGGGCGATCTGCTTTTCCGTCATTCTGAGCGAAGCGAATAATCTCGGTGCCACGAGGGGATCCTTCGTTGCACTCAGGCTGACGGAAGACTACTCTAGGATAACAAGTGAAGACCTTCAGAGTACTGTGTGATCCGCAGATTTTGTCCGGGAGTTGTTTCTATGCGTCCTTGTCTTGGATTTGCGTTGTGCCGAGGTGCTTTGTTACGTCACGCCACGTAAAAATCGCTGGCTAACTGTGCCTTTAAAGGCGGCGGTTCACGCTACACTCCGGAGAATGAGCGCATTGTACTCCGACGGGGTCGATCCTAGTAACCAAGCTAGGCCTCCTTTCGAGGAACAATTGCCATGCGTGCATAGTCCAAACTAGTGACGCTCGAAGGCTTTGGAGGAACGCATGGGTGAGTTCGGCACTCGTGTGCGAACGCTAATACTGGCGG
>JAOAGX010000294.1 GCA_026415535.1 Armatimonadota bacterium
GAATCGCTTCACTTTGCTCCTTGGGTAGACGACATAGTTGGGAGTCCCTACATCCGCAAGCTTTTTCCACACTACAAGTTCGACGCCTTCGTCTCTAACATAGCAGTTTTGCATCACGGTGCCGTCTTTGAGTTCGAGCGTATCGGCAACCGCAACACTAACGATTGAAATTTGAACCGCCGCCAGCAAGGCCAATAAGAAACGCATTGCTGCCTCCTGATATACTCTTTCTTACTTCACAGGTGTAAATCTAGAAACGATTCAACCTTTGTCGCAAACTCTTCTTTTTCCTGCATTTGGATTCATGACCACAAAAAACTGCCGATCCTGAAGTACGGATCGGCAGTTAACTACATTGGGATAGCTTCAGCACATAACCTGCGGAATCGTTAGTCGGTAGCCGAGATCGGCGCAAACGTCATCTTCCCTGGAATCCATTCGGTGATACGAGCTACGTGTCCGTCACCGAATGCTACATTGATGCCCTTGTTGTGAGGTCCGGGAAGCCTAAGCCAATATGGCGCTCTCACCGTACCATACGTCCTGCCGTTCTTGTCGGTCCAGGACTTGTCGTAAACCTCACCGTCGCCTTGATCGTCATTGGTAAGATCCCAGTCTCCGTAGTCTAAAGCTCCTTTGTTCGCTGGAGAAACCTCGAAGGCGAGTATGAAAGTTGGTCCGGATACGAATGTGATATGTCCTTGCGTGGGTTCAGGACTTGTATAATCGGTACTCGTAACTGCTCGCCAATTCAACGCATACGAAGGAGTCTTTTCCATGGTGAGCTCTTTACATATGAAAATGTCGCGCTCCTCGCCGACGTACGTCCAGATCCGACCAGTCCAGGCTCTCGGATCAGGCCTTTTCTCGCTGGTCAGCCAAGTGTAGTAATAACCGGCGGGAGGCATATAACCTGACCAGTCGCTAGCGTACTCCTTGAGCGCCTTACTAATCTGGCGTATGTTGGAAAGGCAGTCGGTAGCACGTCCTGCTGCGCGAACGCGGGCAAATACCGGAAAGAGTATCGCAGCCAATATTCCAATGATCGCAACAACAACTAGAAGCTCAATCAGTGTGAAACCGAACCTCTTCCTAGCCATGCTAGAGTTTCCCCCTATAAAGCGTGTGAGGTCGAAAAAAGAACGATAGTGAAACAACACTTGCAGATGTTTTGACGTTTCCGGTTGGGTGTGTTGTTCCCCCGCCTAATTTCCTGTCAAGACCTTCATCATGGTGCCACAATTCACCTCTCTTGTCAACTGCTCGTAGGTGGCGCTGTTTTTGCAGAGCGATTGCGTCCCAATTAACTGTAAACGGAATGCTTATGCATATGCAGGAAGAGGGTCGCATTGGGATTCTGTTTGAAACGCTTCAGGACCGGTTTGTGGCCGAGATGGGCATCAGAGGTATCACCGACATCGACAGGGCTAACAGCTACCTCAAAGATGAGCTCATAGCAGATTTCGATGCTCGTTTTGGAGTTGCGGCGCAAACGAGCACAAGTGGCGGTGGCTTGGTCCCAGTATAGACCTCGAGAGGGTCTGCTCCTTTCGCTACAGGGCAAAGGTGGCCAACGACAACGCGATACGCTTCTGCGAGCTTGTCTTCGACATACCGCCCGGTCCCGGTGGTCGAAGCTACGCTGGACTGGAGGTGGAACTGCGGCAGCTGCTAGACGGGTCCTGGCGCATCTATCACGCCGACAAGCTCATCGCGACGGCGGAGACCACCGAGATAGGGGAACCGTTCATGGCAAGAGGCCGACGTCGAGACGCGAAGGCAGCACAGGATTGGCAGTGGGTCTACATGGCAAGTCGGCAAGCTCAAGACCCAGAACCGCCGTCAGGCAGCGTTGGAAGAACCTGTAGGTTGCGACACGATTCTGGCCGTCCGTTCAGGGCAAACAGGATCGCTTGAATAACAGCAAAAGGGACATAATCCCTCTGCAAATAAGAGAACAAAGCTCCTCTGCTTAAACAGTGGCGATAACGCGCGTGCATGGAGCTACTCGAATTGAAACTCTACACTAACAGCATGGCAAGTAGGCAACACAAGAGAAGACTACAGCAGACTATCGCGGCACGGATCAAGACGCTTTTCACCAAGCGGCGGGATTGACACAGGAACAACTGTCAGAGAAGGCCGGTATTGCGCCGCACTACTTGTCACGTTTGGAGAATGCCGGCCAGGTTCCTTCATTGAATACGATTATCGACGTAGCGGAAGGATTGGGTACGTCACCATGTATTCTGTTGGCGGAACCACAAGAGGATACCCAAGCGAAGCTTATAAGC
>JAOAGX010000295.1 GCA_026415535.1 Armatimonadota bacterium
GGTGGCTGAGAGAACAGTTGAGATTGTAGTAAACCCCGGCGCTGTTAATCGACCGCTCGAGCGCAATAGTATATGGGCTGATGAGCCCCCTCGCTGGTAGTATAATAGCCACTACCATTGCTATCGAAGCAGATCGCCTCGCCCTGGGGCTGATGGGGGAGCGGAACTGAGTAATATTCGCCACCGAACGCCTCCCACAGATTTCCACCCGGCGGTCTCCTCCACAGCGAAGCGTTCGAATAGCCGCGCACTAGAATCTCTTTGCCGTCAGGAGAGATGTCTCCACCAGTCGCCCATCCCCAAGGAAGCTGAGCAACTGCGTGCATGGTAATCGTAGAGCCGCTGACAAGTTCTGCCGCTGGCACGCGGTAGACTTTGGACCTGTCCACGCGCTTCGACAGTATGTAAAGGTCACCGTTTGTTGGATCAACCATTAGGACTTCTGCATCGCGTGGACCATCCTCATATTTCAGAGTGAATTTCTCGACACCGTTTAGGTTGACGGTCACAGGTTCCTGGGTAGCCGAAACGGTTGGCTCGGGGACGCGGTAGACGGAAACTGTTGTGCGGACGGCATTATTGTCACCGATGTCGCCGATGTAAAGATAACTCTCTCCGGGAACTGGACCTGGACCAACGGCCATATCTTCCCAGTCGATTGCCGCCGCTCCCAACAGGCAGTAAACACCCAACTGCGCACCGGTAGTGCTTATCGCGAACACGCGAGCCGAATCTCCTGAATCGTTGTGGATCCACAATACGTCCTGGTTCTTCCGGCTCGCCGCCATACCAGACGCCTCGGTCAGACTATCACACTGCACCTTTCCGCGACTTACCGGTGCGGCAAACCGGGGCGGTCTCTGGGCAAGATCCGATTCTCCGACAGCAGTTGTCTTGCTGTTAAGACTGTAGCAACTCCCGTCTGATTGAGTGTTCGCTGCGCTGATGGTGTCGACGGGACTGGTGAAACAAATGAGTGCAACAATTGTGCATATCCGGAGCGCGAAACAGTTCGCGCGAGTCATGTGCATTTAGTGTCCCTCCTTCGGACGTTGTCGCGAGGCTAACTTTGTTTCCCCAGCCACTTGATCATACGCACGCGATTGCCTGGGCAGTCGGACTCAAATTCTACCACGTCCATAGCCTCTCTCATAAGGTAAATGCCCATTCCGTGATCACGCATTTTCTGCGGATCGGGAGCTGACGCGCCGTTAGGATCAAAAGGAGGGCCCTCATCTTGAACCTCGAAAACAACCGCCCCTGGACACGACATGCATCGCAATAGAATCTGGCTGACACCCTTATGGGGCGAACCGTGTTTGTAGGCGTTGGTGAGCGCTTCTCCAACAGCTATTTGTATGTCGCACAGATCGTCCGCGGTAACCCCTGCATCCACAGCCGCCTCAACAGCCTTTTCCCGCAAAACGGATATAATTGACGGGTCGCTGATTGCGCGATATTCGCTGATCTTCCAACCTGAGGCTTCGAGGTCGATCTTGGCAGCCGGCTCGTCGACCTTTTTGGCCTCACAAGGACTGGGAACACCGAGTACTTTGTCGAGTTTACTCATCGTGATGATTCGGTTGGCACACTTAGAAAGTGAGCCTAGCCGAAATGTCACGCCCCGATCCTTGCAAGCCTTGCGGATATCTAGTAGAGCCCGTAGGCCGCTACTGTCAATCAGCTTGGTATTGCCCAAATTGACAACCAGCTCGGCAGGCCGTCGGTCAAGAAGCTCCCTAGCGGATTGCACCATCAGGGCCGCATTCTCGAAACAAAGGCTGTTTTCAGGCGAGGGAGATAAATTATAAGATGAGTCCTGTCTGTCATCATCGACATCTGGCAACAAAGTCTTTTCCACCTAATCCTCCCGTCATTACTAGGCCAGTGCTCTCTGCCTGGCCCATTTTTTCGAACGATACAGCTAGTAATGCAATATCGTCTCTTCGAATATGATTGGCCCCGTCACTGCTCAGGTAACTACAGACTCGATCGATAAGCTCCGAAGCCTTACAGTGTCCTGCTTCGAATACGATTTTTTCAAGCCCTTCAATTCCCAGTGGGGCGTCGCCGACCTGAGTATCGGTGGCCCCATCAGTATAAAGCAGCAACAAGTCACCCTTGTTAGCAAAGGCTATCCGATTTTCGTAGTCCCAGTTCTCGTCAGCGCCGAGCGGTCCACCGGTCCCATACAGCAATGTGTGAAGCCTACCCTGT
>JAOAGX010000296.1 GCA_026415535.1 Armatimonadota bacterium
CAGATCCGGCCAGACCATCGAACTTGCAACAAATCGCAGCTTAGACGTGTTGGGTAGAGAACGTGCAGTTGGAAAGAGCTTCGATGTTGCGATCCCAGCTTGGGATCCCAACGAGGCCTATGAAAATCGCGTGATTGGCACGGCTGCGTTACGTTCGCTCGACAAGAAGATCGTTCTGCAGATGACCAGTTTCAACCCCGGCTGGAGCATGTCGGACATCCAAATAGGTTTCGATATATACGAGTCCCTGCCTCCCAAAGAAGAGAAGTAGCTAAATCGGAGCAAAATCGCTTCGAATCAGCCAGAATAGCTCAGCCTCACAGATAATCTGGAGGTTCTTTGCTGCAACCAGAATGATACGCTCGCAAAATTGTAATCCTTGGCGCAGCGAAGGACTCGCACCATCATTAGGTAGACAGCACCCACCATCGGAAGACTTTTTATAAATCGATAGGCTACGATCTTCCGAAAGCCACGTTTAGTGGTGAGAGAAGCATCGCTCTCCAGTAAAAACCATCGCTATTCCGTGTTCGTTGCACGCTTCGATTGACTCCCAGTCACGCACAGAACCGCCGGGCTGTATTATCGCGCTGATTCCCGCTTCTGCACAGGCGTCCACACTGTCTCTGAAAGGAAAGAACGCATCCGAACTAAGAACCGCTCCTTCGAGCGTTTCCGAACCCTTGAACTTTTCCCTGGCCTTTGCTATCGCTTGTCGAACAGCGGCAACGCGATCTTGCTGACCAGTGCCGACCGCCAGTGTGACGCCGTTCTTCGCAATGACAACGCCGTTAGACCGCACGCTGAGGTTCACGTACCAACTAAACAGCAGGTCTTCTATCTGGTCCTGAGTGGGAAATTTTTCAACTGACAGCTTCCCATGCTTGGGATGTTCAGTAGAGGCAATAACAAGATCGTCGCCACTTTTGATTGAAGTCAAAAGAGGCTCCGCTACGACCAGGCTACCGTCGGCTAGGACCTTGATTGTCGGAGCCGCTGGCTCCCCAACCCACTTGGGTAGGCTCATCAGGTTGGGTAGTCGAATAACTCGGATGTCTTTGTTCATCTTGTAAGTTTCATAATCCGAAAGAATTTCAACTGCCTCGGGTTCGAAGTCAGGAGCTGCAACCACCTCTACCACGCTAGTCATGATCTGCTTGGCAGTTTCAGCGTCAACCTTCGTGTTGAAGACTGCAGTGCATCCAAACGCAGCAACCGCATCGGCGTCTCTCGCCCGCACATATACGTTTGACAAAGGATCGTATCCGACAGTCCCGCCTTGTGATACGGAGGTGCGGTTGGTAGACACTGCCACACCGCTTGGATTCAGGTGTTTCATAATAGCGCATGCAGGCCGATCGAAGTATTTGACGATATTTGCGCCGTGGTTTAGGTCGCCATAATTGGTCTCCGAAAGGCCGGATTTTCCAGTCTTCAAGACTTCCATATGGCCAAACGGCATGCCCGAGGAATCCTTCGGTCGATAGAAGCTGGCGCCCTGATGAGGATTCGTTCCATAACGCAGATCTTCAACCTTCACGTAGGTAACGCCCAATATCTCGACCTCGTCGGGAAACGCGCTTTCAGTGCGTGTGAAGTACTTTGCTCTGAAGTCCGTACTCAAAACTCCGCCTCCTTGTAGCTGAAAGAAACCTTGATAAGCGGCTCGCTATCAGCTTTTTTTGCGGCAATGTTTGTAAGTCCTTCTCTCGATCGGGGCATAATTGTCGAAGTAAACGTCTATCATCAATGTGGGGAAATGGAAGCTCATAGCATGAATACAAATCGACACCGTCTGATGAGAAACTGCATCAAATTGTTTCTGTTTGTAATAACCATTCTCGCAGCTATTGCAGTGTCGGCATTGTCAGCGCAGACCTGGGAATGGCCATCTGAGATAACGCTCGGGGGATTCAGCATTACTAGCATTCGTGGGAGCGTAAATGAAGACGGATCGGGAACCGCAAGCGGCCTTGTACAAATACCCGGTATTGCCGTCCAGAGAGTCACGCTTAATCGTTCGACTGCCGGCGAGATTGCAGGAAATGTATCAATGTCAGCAAGAATATCGGGTGCGGAGATCCAAGGCGGGTTCACGC
>JAOAGX010000297.1 GCA_026415535.1 Armatimonadota bacterium
TATTACGGCAGTCCAAACAGTCTGCGCGCGTTCTCGGCTGTGATCCGATCGACCTCTGTCACCGCGACGTTCCATATCTCTGCAACAGCCTTGGCCACGTAAATGAGGTAAGCCGGCTCGTTTCGTTTGCCTCGATGTGGAGCGGGGGTTAGATAAGGACAGTCGGTTTCAAGCAGAAGCCGATCGCGCGGAGTAATCTCGACAACTCGCCGCAAACCGCCTTCCCCCGTTTGCGAGAAAGGGTCTAAGGAGGTTTTAGAACTCCTATTTTCTTCCCAAGGAGGGGTTAGGGGAGACTCAAGCCGTTTTGCACCATTCTTCCGAGAGTGTGCTCCGAACGTGATCGGCCCGTCAATTCCAATGTAAAAGCCGGCGTCGATTACTCGCTGTGCGAATTCCTCTTCACCGGAAAAGCAATGAAAAACACCGCCGACAAGGTCTGCCAGAGATCCTTCGATTATCTCAAGTGCCTCTTCGTTTGACTTGCGACTGTGTACCACAACCGGCAGACCAGTCTCTTTAGCAAGATCTATTTGAGCCTTGAACGTCTCAATCTGTACGGGTCGGGGGCTTAAGTCGCGGTGAAAATCAAGGCCTGTTTCGCCTATTGCCACGACCTTAGGGTTTCTCGCAAGTTCTCTAAGAGTTTTGAGGTCTTTGGGGCCGAAGCTCTTGGCATCGTGCGGATGGACGCCAACAGTTGCGAACACGCCTTCAAACCGAAGTGCAATATCGATTGCAGTACGGCTCGAGGTTAGGTCATATCCACATACAACAATCTGATCCACCCCGGCGTTGTGTGCGCGCGCCAATACTTCGTCGAGATCTTTCGCGAACTTACGGTCGTTGAGATGTGCGTGGGTATCTATCAAGGTCGTGAGATCTTGCGAGTCAGAAACTCGGCTACTGCTAAGTTGAACTGATCGTGCGCCAAGTAAAAATGGAATTGGTCGGCGCCTTCGATTACTTCGAGCGATGAATCAGGTAGTTCCTGCTCAAGCAACTGACAGCCGGCAAGCGCGTAAGGTTGTTCACGTGATCCTGCAACTATTAATGCAGGCGCGCCGACTTTTCCAAGACTTGCTGTTAAATCGGTCTCCCGCATCAGTTTTAGGCGAGCTGTGAGCGTGGAACGATCGATATCCCCATTGTGACGCGCTAGATATGTCAGCGGATTCGAGGTGTCCTCCAAAGGAGTGCTGGAGCGCAGAACTTTCCGCAGCAGCTTCGCCCAGAATCCGCTTGGGCGAAGCTCACCTAGCATCATATCGGAAATGATTTGATCTTCCGTCACCGAAGCATAAGAAGGCATTGTCGAAGACAACACTACTGCCAGACATCGGTTTGTGTGAGTTAGCGCGAATTGAAGAGCGACAAGTCCTCCAAGGTTGTGTCCTACTACAGCTGCCGAGTGAATCCTTAGAGCGGTAAGAAGTCCGGCGATGTCGTTCGCGAGCCGATCCAAACTGTAGTTCCGTTTGTCAGCACGTCTTAGGTTGGTAGTAATGATCCGAAAATGGTCGGAAAGCCCGGCGGACTGGTAGCAGAACCACTCATTCGATCCACAGAGGCCGGGGACAAAGACGACGGCTATACCACTGCCGGCATCGGTGTACTCGAAGCGCTCGTCTTCGATATGAATCGTGGGCAATCGATGCCACCTCTACACCTAAGTTGGAACTCCGCCGCGCGTCGTCATGATACTCGAGCGCTACTTGTACTGTCAACGCGCACTGATAGTATTGAGGCTGTTGCAATAAGCACTTTTGCGGTTCTTTTGTTTAGCCGACGAACGCCTAATTCCCTTGTGGTCGTTTTTTATAGCAACGGCCTGGTCACACACCACTTCAGAGATGTCCCCGGCAAAGCCATGTCATTCTGAGCGTAGCGAAGAATCCACCGTAGCATTGCGGCATTCTGAATGTAGGGAAAAATTCCCTTGCGGTCTTATCTTGCTGCAATAGCCTAATTGATTTTGAGCTATTGTGATGGAGTGCAGGCCCTGCGTTTTCGACGAACCGACGCTCCTCACCTGTGCAGGATAATCTTCTGAGGCGTGCCTATATTC
>JAOAGX010000298.1 GCA_026415535.1 Armatimonadota bacterium
GCCCTATTGGCCTTGTATTCCTGAGTAAAACCGATGACTCCGTTAAGAACCACCACCGCCAGGATCACGACCGTGTCGCTGTAGTGGCGCATGGCGATTGTGATCACCGCTGCGGCAAGCAGGACATAAATCAGAGGGCTTTTGATCTGGTCCAGTACAAGTTCCCAAATGGGTATCCTTTCGTCGCGTGGGATGACGTTGGGGCCATACTTGTTGAGTCGGTCGGCGGCTTCCTCGGAACTCAGCCCCGACATTGACGAGCCAGTTCCCTTGAGAACCTCGTCGGCGCCTGCTCCAAGCAATATTGATTTATCCAAATTCAAAACTGCCATATCTGTTCAAACCGACATGCTATTTCCCGGAATGAACGACAAGCACACTTGCAGGGCTATCGTTTGCTACCCAGTTTGTGGTACTGCCAATGGGAAAGCCTGCGATTCGCGGTGAGGTGCCTGTGCCCACTGCAACAAGATCGATTTGTTCTTCGCGCAAATAGGCTGCAAGAGTGGCCCCAGGAGAACCGCACAAAGCCACTGGCTTTGGTTTTACCGGCAACTCAGGTACGGATCGCAAAAACTCTTCCAACTGCTCATGACTGTTTTTTGTAAGCTCTTCAACGGCGCGGGCGATTAGCTCGTGGTGGTAGACGTGTCGCAGACGTTGGATATACATAGTTGAGCAGATGTGGATTACGCTCAGCTCTGAGTTACTGGCAGCAGCAACTGCGGCGGCGCTTTCCAAGACGGCGGTTGATACAGGAGAGAAGTCCACTGCGGCTGCTATCTTGTCCAGCCTTCCGTGGTATCGCGGTTTTACGACCAGAACTCGGTTCGGACCTTTCTCAACAAGCCAATGAGCAGTTGCGCCGAGGCCGTTGCGGCGTTCGGTGGATCGAGCGCCAGAGTCTCCTATAATCACAAGTCCCGCGTTGATTTCCTTGGCTCGATGCGTAAGTTGTTCGGAGGCGCGGCCGATTGCAATTTCCACATGAACATCCCGGTACTTGAGCTGCCGGGCGAACTCCGAGAGTTCTCGTCGCGCTTCTTCGATGATCGTGGTCCTCATTTCTTGCTCGTCGAGGCCCATAACTTTTGCTTCGGTTTTGCCTGGAAGGACTTCGACGACGTGAACGAGCTCTACCTTAGCGTGCCAGCGCTTCGCAAGGCAAACCGCCATTTCAGCGGCTGTTCTAGACCTTGCGGAGAAATCGACTCCGACAATTAAATTCTCTATGTCCTGCACAACGAACCTCGCTGGATATCATCCCGACCCCTACGCGCTTCGGGCTAGTGATGCCATTATACCTACACTGGGATTCCTTGTCTATCACGCGATTCCGGAACAATATGGGAGTTGCGGCATTCTAAACGAGTAGGGCTGAGGCGTCTCGTGAACGGCTGGTTCTCGGGGCGATCCGGCTCTATTGACACTCGGATATAAGTCATTGCATAATGTGACCCAGGCGCGGAATTTAGACCGTCGGCGAGTGCTTTATCCCTGCGCTCATAAGGCCGCTACTCGTCCTTTTCCGCAGGGCAGTTCGTGTTTCGAGGTTTGTGTTTCGCTGGGAGTTCCGTGCGTCGAGCCATTAGGTAAGCCCCTTATATATTCGGACTGTATGTTTTCTGGGTTGTCGGGAAGACGAGCTGGAGGATAAGCTCAAATATGCGAAGATACTCGCTTGGTTTACTATTTATCGTGACCCTAGCCTTGACCGGGATAGAAGCGGCCTATGGGCAGTTCATTGTGATTAGCGGTCCGACCCCGCAGAAGGTTGCGACGGATGTTCCAAACCAGCCGGCTCCTTCGGTAACGTACACCTGTCTCTTATACACATCTGACGCTGCCGACGA
>JAOAGX010000299.1 GCA_026415535.1 Armatimonadota bacterium
ACTTTAAGGACTCAAGTCCAAAGACTGAGGTTCTGGACTATGGTGGCTACTTTGACCTGACTCCATTGGATGTAGCATCTGAACTCCGTCGCGAGACCATACTAGTGCTCAAGGAAATGGGAATTCCTGTCGAGTATAGCCACCATGAGGTTGCGCACAGCCAGCACGAAATCGATCTGCGGTACGCAGATGCTCTTACCATGGCCGATTCGGCAATGACCTACAGGTTGGTCGTTAAGGAGATAGCACATCAGCAAGGAGTGTACGCAACTTTTATGCCTAAGCCGATCTTTGCCCAGAACGGCAGCGGCATGCACACTCACCAGTCGCTTTTCGAGGGTGAGAAGAACGCGTTCTTCGATCCGAAGGACCCGAATCATTTGTCGGATGTGGCCAAGAGCTACATCGCAGGCTTGCTCAGGCACGCCAAGGAAACGTGCGCCATCTTGGCCCAGTGGGTAAACTCTTATAAGAGATTGGTACCGGGATTCGAAGCGCCAGTATATATAGCCTGGTCTCAGCGTAACCGCTCTGCACTCGTCCGCGTGCCGCTGTATAAGCCTGGTAAGGAATTGGCGACTCGTGCGGAGCTTAGAAACCCGGACCCTGCTTGCAATCCGTATCTTGCGTTTGCGGTTATGCTAGCATCCGGCTTGAGGGGAATTGAGGAGGGCTACGAGCTTCCACCCGAGATGACTGAGAACCTATACGAGCTTACCGAAGAGGAACGCAAGGCACGTGGCATCGAAAGCTTGCCGGCCAGCCTTGGCGAGGCTATCGCTATAACTGAGAAAAGCGAACTCGTGCGCGAAACCCTTGGTGAACACGCCTTCCAGCGGTTCATTTGGAACAAGAAGAATGAATGGGACGAGTTCAGAATCCAGGTGACTGAGTACGAGCTGCGGAAATACTTGCCGGTCCTATAAGAAGAGTTCGAGCTGTTGCGGCAGAATACAAGCCCGGCATAGTCGGCGGCTTGATGCTCATAAAATAGTCTATAGTGCGGCGCTTTTGCGCCGCTTTTTTCTGAGAAGGCGACTGAGCGTGCACGCTCAGTCGCCATTATTAATTATTCTAGCCTCACGCCGTTCTGAGCGCAGCGAAGAATCTCGGTATCAATTCGGCATCACACCTCGGCATTGTGAGCGCACCGAAGAATCTCGTTATCAAGCCTGCATCACAACCCGTCATTCTGAGCGCAGCGAAGAATCTCACAGTCACGCTTAGATCCTTCGCCTCACTCAAGAGGACGAGCAGGTCGGACAATCGGGGATAAGGGTAACATACTCCTAGAGGATCAAAGTCTGCAAAAAAAACACATCTATAGTCAGAAAATGCCGAAGAAGGGCTGCACGTCGTGGGACGCGAACTATAGACGACGTAATGTCGTCATACTATCTAGTCCAACTCGCTTTCGACTGTTAGGCTTTCCCATTCTTCACGAAACCCGCGATAATGGGTGCTATATACCGGCCTTTAATCGGATTAATAGTAGTTTTCCTTTTGCCGTCGTCCGTGAGCAGCACAACGCCGAGAGGTTATGTAT
>JAOAGX010000300.1 GCA_026415535.1 Armatimonadota bacterium
CATCTTGGAAAGAGAGATGCGCCTTACCTAACTCAGCAAGATTTTACACACAACAGGGTACGCTACCGGCAACGCGGAGTGTTGACACAAACTTGGAGGGCCAATATAATGTAATGGACGTAATGGATGGAACCCTGTTGGGGTAAGTGCAACTTCCGGCCGCGACCGGTTTGTTCCGTTTTGAATATAAACGGAGGATGGGAATGACCCTTACAGGAGTGTTTGGGCGTCGCTTCAGTTCCGAAGTTTCGAGGCCTCGCAGACCAATAGGTCGTTGAGTTCGTGCAAGCCGGAAGTGCTTGGGCAGCTGAATACTGGATAAGAAGAAATAGAGGGTTCGTCGGGGCAAAGGCTAGATCTTACTTCTCGGCCGAATGAAAGTGCGAGGATTCGGTCCGAAGAAGAAATGATTGGCATTGCGAAAGCGACTCGCAATTCCCGCTACGATAAGCTTGCCACTTTCGCTCCTTTTGGGAGCTGTGCGTTACCCATCAGATGGTCACGTTATAAAGTCGGCAAGCAAACGAGGGCACATTATTCCGAGCAATTGCGTGTTGGTGGAAAGCAACTCCGACGAAAACGGCAGCGACAGAAAATGTCCTGCGGTGTGCTAAAAAAGAATTGTCGGTAGGTTGACACAGTCTGATCAGCTAGGCTGTTTAATAATTAATAAATAGACCAATAGGCCGACGTAGCTCAATTGGCAGAGCAGGGGTTTTGTAAACCTCAGGTTGCGGGTTCGAGTCCCATCGTCGGCTCCAATAGGTGATGTTAGGAGCAGACCTTATCCTTTGCTCGTAAGATACGTAGTTTGAGGTCGCTCCGCCGTGGGGAGATGCCCGAGTGGTTAAAGGGGGCAGACTGTAAATCTGTTGCCGCTGGCTACGTTGGTTCGAATCCAACTCTCCCCACCACAGGAATTATTCGTCGGTTCTGCTTGTGAACCGACGAATAATTCCTCTCTAATAGTGTGTCGCGTCATTCTGAGCGCGGCGAAGAAGTCTTACTGCTATTGCTTGCCGCGCTCAGAATGACGTTTTTCTGCCCACGTGGCGCAGGGGTAGCGCACCTCTTTGGTAAAGAGGAGGTCATGGGTCCGAATCCCATCGTGGGCTCCATGTGCGAAACGCTGTTTCGTAGAACCTAGCCTCTACGAAACAGCGTTTTGCCCTGACTGATGGACGCGCGCAATGTTTGCTAGACAAAATCTACTTGCTGGGTTTGTATTCTATACGAAACACCTCGATATAAGCAGGGTTCAAATACAACAACAAAACTGGTATACTATGAAGTCCGCAGGCACATGAGCGGACATAGGAACGCAAAAAGCGTTCACATCAGGAGGCGATCTAAATGGCTAAGCAGCGTTTTGAGCGGACGAAGCCGCACGTAAACATTGGGACGATAGGTCATGTTGATCATGGCA
>JAOAGX010000301.1 GCA_026415535.1 Armatimonadota bacterium
CTTGCAGGACAAAAGCAGGCTGGTCTTGTCCTGACCGCTTGGGGGGGCGTCCTGTTTGCCGATCACCAGGAAACGGGTGGTATTGCTGGGTTCATCCTCGATGCGCTCGGCAAGCACATGCAGGCCGTAGATCTCGGCGGCCTGCAGACCGGCCACAGCGGCCGATTCGGGGTCTTGGGCCGCAAGCCGCGCCGCCTCGGCATTGCTGCCGACTGGGATGCGCTCAGCGCTCAATAGATACCGATCCAACCATTCGCGGCATTGGGCAAAGGATTGTTGGTGCGAATAGACCCTTCGGATCTGGCCGATCTCCTGGGCCTTGCTTAAGAGATGCTGATGGACGCGCAGCATCACCTCGCCGGTGATCATAAGGGGCGAGGTCATAAAGAGATCCAGGGTGTGGCTGACGACACCCTCGGTTGAGTTTTCGACCGGCACGACCCCAAAGTCGCAGGCCCCGGCCTCGACCTCGCGGAAGATCTCATCGATGGTCGGCAGGGCCTTGGTGATCACCGAATGACCGAAGTGTTTGATCGCCGCTGCCTGGGTAAAGGTCCCCTCAGGCCCCAAAAAGGCGGCCTGGAGGGGGCGCTCGAGCGCAAGACAGGCGGACATGATCTCGCGAAACAGACGCGCGACCTCTTCATCATCCAGCGGACCTGGGTTTTGCGCCTTGACCCGACGCAGGATCGCCGCCTCGCGTTCGGGACGATAGAACTGGACTGGACCGCCGGCCTCTGTCTTGATCCGCCCCACCTGTTGGGCGCAGCGGGCGCGCTCGCTGATCAGGCGCAGGATCTCATCATCGATCGCATCGATGTGCGCGCGGATCGCCTCAAGCTCTACCTCTGGGCCGGCGGGGGTCGTCGTCATGGCCTTAATCAAGCTGGCGGACCGAGAGCACCCCCTCGATCGCGCTGATCTGGGCCAAGACCTCTGGCGGACAGGGCCGATCGATATCGATCAGCGTGACAGCGATATCGCCGCGAGAACGATTGAGCATATCGAGGATATTG
>JAOAGX010000302.1:0-467 GCA_026415535.1 Armatimonadota bacterium
TTCTCCTCTACTGGCTTCTTCGAGTGCGTGAGACGCGACGGAAGATCAGGCTTGCCAACGCTCGTATCTAGGTCAATTTAATCTACATCAACAAGCTTATCGTCATTCCAATGGCTCCGTCGTCGTAAGCTACACATCATCCATCATTCTAGGCTTGCCGAAGAACATCTACGTTTCGCTTCCCTGTCATTCTGGGCGTAAGCAAAGAATCCCGGCATCATCTTCCCCGTCATTCTGAGCGCAGCGAAGAATCTCGTGCGGTTGATTGAGCGGAGACGCCGCGTTGAGATCCTTCGCTCCGCTCAGGATGACGAGGAGCTGTCAGGGTGGCTAGTGTGTGCCAGGATAACGAGGAATTGTCAGGGCAACTGGGGTGTGTCAGGATGACGAGGAGTTGTCATTCTGATCATAGCACGTCATTCTGAGCGTAGCGAAGAATCTCATTGTCATGTTCTTCATCTTCCCCG
>JAOAGX010000302.1:477-837 GCA_026415535.1 Armatimonadota bacterium
TAGTTGAGCGAAGGCGCCGCGCTGGGATCCTTCGCTCCGCTCAGGATGACGGTTTTCGCTTGGGATGACGTTCTTTGCCCGGGTAACGCTTTTAGCTCAGGATGACAATGATGCCTTCTTCGGGATTGCAGGTTTGCTCCTTTTAGGGTAGCAAACTTGCTACGCTTAGAATAGCAGGCTGCCCAAACGACTCGATGGAATTGCCGTAAAAACTTTTAGGAGGGCAAATTTGCTACGGTCAGGATTGCAGGTTTACTCCGTTTCAGGATAATAGGTTCGCTATGCCCAGGATAGCAAGTTTTCCCACTAATGACGGCGGGTTAATCGCGCTCAGGGTGCCAAGTTTGCTCTGTTCAGGAT
>JAOAGX010000029.1 GCA_026415535.1 Armatimonadota bacterium
CAAGTACTGTGCATATCCTCGAGTAACCCATAATTCGCGCACGGTCGCTGTCTGGGTATATTTCCTTCATTAGAGCCGAGTAAGCAGGTTGGCCAATAGAACTAATCAGATACATCGCGGAAAATATTGCAACTAGGCTCCACGATTTGGTTGCGAAGATACACAGTATTAGCAGCGCTCGCGCGCTTGCCCACGACCAGAAGGCAAACGGCATTTTTCGCCGTCCCTCCATCAGATTCGCCCATATCAACGAAAATAGGCCTCCGGCAAACGGACCTATTGACAATACACTTATCTCAAGTGCAGAAGCATGCAACTGCTTTCGAGCAATGACCGCAACAAATGGAGCCGTCATGCCGGACATAACCGCACCTAGTATTCCTGCTAATACGTCTTTCCGATAGGCCCCCCGAGAATCCGGAGGCACCAAACTTGCAAACGGGTACCACATGGCAAGATCCAATAATCACACAGTGATTTCAGATTCGCGAGAAATTCTTTGCTACGCTCAGAGTGAATAAAGTAGTCTCGGGGCAACAGAAGATGAGAGCTTTGGATTACTTCGTAAGCCAAAGCCCTTGGGTTCAGCGACACGACCGCGCCAGCTTCGAAACTAAAAGCGTCCATAAAGCACCGATTGTTTGTCTCAAAGACTGTGGATCACGCATCACGCAGCAATCCAAAACCACTGCTCATCATTCTGAGCAAGGTGAAAAATCCACGTTTGTAAAGTCGAGCAGATCACCCGAAACCTAAAAAAGCGAAAACGCGAAAGCCGATTACCGGTCTCGCGTTTTCGCCCGCTTCGCGCACACGCGATTGGGTATTGTTCCTAGAGTGCTACCTGCTTCACACTATCGATGCCCGATATTCGTGCGATCTTTTCGAGTACCGGCGCTGGGACCTCTGAGTCCACGCTCAGAACCATCAAAGCGTTCTTGCCCGGCGTCGTGCGACCTAGGTGCATGCTAGCTATGTTGATGTTTTCGTTGCCCAAGATCGTACCTACTTGTCCAATAATACCCGGCTTGTCGATGTGCGGCGATATTAACAAGATGCCTTCGGGAGCAATATCGATTGGGAACCCGCCCATTCTTACGACGCGCATGTCCTTTGCGCCAAACAAAGTGCCACTTACCTCATTGACACCTTTGTCGGTCTTAATGCTAATAGTCAGGAGCGATGCGTAATCGCCTCCCTCGGGCGATTTGCTCTCCACAACCTCGAGGCCGCGCTGCTTAGCAATTACAGGCGCGTTCACCGGGTTCACGTTTTCGCCTACGACCGGTTTCAACAAGCCAACAAGCACTGCTCTTCCAATCGGGCCGGTCTCAATGGAAGCAATCTCGCCACAGTAACGAACCTCAATTTGGGTAGGCCGGCCTTCTGTAGTTTGGGCAGCGAGAGAGGCCATTTTTTCCGCAAGTGGCAGATAGGGTTGAACTGCCGCAAGAACCTCAGGCGACAGAGCTGGCATATTAACAGCGCTTCGCGCGGACCGACCCTCGAAAACATCAACTATCTGCTCGGCTACGTCAATAGCTACGTTCGTCTGCGCTTCCTCTGTCGAGGCGCCAAGATGTGGGGTAGTTACGACGTTTGGCAGGCTAAACAGCTCGCTTGAAAAGTCCGGTGGTTCTTTGACATACACATCGAGTGCTGCGCCAGCACACTTGCCGCTCTTCAACGCTTCGATCAAGGCCGCGTCGTCGATGATTCCGCCGCGCGCAACGTTGATGATGCGCACGCCGTCCTTCATCATAGCGAACTGCTTCGCCCCCAACATACCGATAGTATCTTTATTCTTCGGAAGATGCAGGGTTATGTAATCACTGCGCTTGAGGCAGTCCTCAAACTCGACTAGCTCAACTCCGATCTGCTCTGCCGCATGCGAACTGATAAAAGGATCGTAAGCTATGACGGTCATTCCAAACGCCTGCATCCGCTTAGCAACTTCCTGTCCGATCTTGCCAAGGCCTAATACTCCCAGAGTCTTCTTGTAAACCTCGTTGCCAACGAACTTGCTGCGGTCCCAAACCTTGTTCAACATCGAACAGTAAGCCTGCGGGATGTTGCGGGCTAAAGCCAACAACATTGCCACGGTGAGTTCCGCAGCAGCAATGGTGTTACCGCCGGGACTATTCACTACTATCACACCGCGCTCAGTCGCCTTGGGTACATCGACGTTGTCAACCCCTACCCCGGCACGACCAATGATCTTCAGGTTTTTCGCCGCGTCCAACCCCTTAGCGGTTACCTGGGTACTGCTGCGAATGACCAGACCGTCGTACCCGCCTATAATCTCGCAGAGCTCGTCTTCCGAAAGTCCTGTCTTGACGTCGACTTCCGCCACCCTCTTTAATATCTCTATGCCTTCCGCGGCAATCTTGTCACTGACTAAGACTTTTGGCATGAAACTATCTCCTTTGCGCTTGGAATACATTGTCAACTTCTACTATGCGCAACAGTTACCCTTCCTAATCACGTAACAAAAATATGGAAAATACTTTTTTGTACGCAATCAGGCTGCAGAGCGAGATCACCGATGCTAACAAGAGGTAAGGAACAAGCCAGGAACACGGGGATAAGAGTAAGTATAGCAAAACGGCTGGAAATAATTCCTAATTAACGTCTAGCAGGTAGCTTGCCGACAGCGTCAGCTATCGCATCGCGCCGACTTGATTGGTTGAAGGAAAATAGCATGAAGCCGCCAAGTTTAGCCCTACGTATTGCATCGATCTGGCGCATAATTTCTGCTGTCTGGTTAATGTGCACTTCCACACCTACATAGGTGGGCTTACCACTTGACCAACGTACAAATCCCCTAAGCCACTTTCTGAATGAAGCAGCCTGTTCGGCATTTGACTCCTGTTTGTAGTTCATAGGACAGTTGGCATCAATCAGACCCTCCGCAAGCCACTTTCTCCAATCCTGACAAACATAAGCATAAGGCTTCGAGTGTCTAAAGTCGATTGGGCATTTGCCCCAAGTGATAGTGGAAGCAGAGAGGAGTATTTTCGGCCTTACTGCCTTGACCTTCCGACGAATCAACTTCACAAGCTCCGTAACTTGGTCACGCTTCCAGTGAAGCCACTTCGGATCGTCAGGATCAGGCTTTGTCGAGCATCCAGTTGCAGCATAGTAGTTCCGGAGTGCCGCCTCAGAGTAACCCCAGTTCTTACCTGGGTAGCGGATGTAATCCAAATGAATGCCGTCCACCTTATAGTTTTTTGCGATCTCTTCTATGACCGATGCTATATATTCGCGAGCTTCCGGGATTCCTGGATCAAGGTATAGTCCCTCGGTAGCTCGTTCCGCACCGTCCGCGTCCTTATTGATCCATTCAGGATGGCGGTTAACAATGTGTCTGGGGTCTGTCGGCGGAGTTTTTGCCGACCACATACGAACCGCGTTGACCCATGCGTGAACCTGCAGTCCCGCCGCGTGAGCTTTTTTGATCATAGTCGCCAAAGGATCAAAGTCGGCTGCGATACCATCTCCGCGCGGCTCAGTAGCTGACGTATAATAGGCGTCACCGTTCTTACGTACTTGGATAAATAAAGCGGTCAGCTTTGCCTTTTTCGCTGCGGCTATTGTATTATCGATTTCCTCAGCCGTAAAAAAGCCCGACGTCCAAGCCGTCACCCATGCTCCGCGGAACTCAGCACAGTTGCCGACCACGCAGATTACCGTAAATGCAATCGCCAGAATCCAAAATCTCAAAGTGTGCCCCTGCGAAGCCTAAGTTGCTCACAAGATAAAGGTGCGATTCACACGGCGCTCCGCTCCAACGAATTCGTACTTAGCGACTCCGAAGACTCTCGAATACTATTGATCCAAGTATTTCTCGATATAATTGCGCTTCGAATACTCGTTGACCATGTCGGCATCGAGCGGGTACACGCCAAATTTCCGAGCTGTCTCGACCATTGCCCTGTAGTTTTCCGGTTTCACTCCGGGATGTATCGAATTGGATGAGGCAAGTATGTGTCCGCCGCCAGGGGACCCTTTCGCAATGGTTTCCTTGACAGCATCAACCACTTCCTCAAGTGGTGAATGCGTGAGTATCTCAGTGCAGTCCACGTTTCCGACTACACATAATCGGTCTCCATAGCGTTCCTTGACTTCTCCAATATCCATCCGCGCGATCGGCTCGATGGGATCGATAGCGTCAATTCCAGCTTCTACCATCTGATCAATTATCCCCCATATATAGCCGTCCGTGTGTTTTATGTAAGGTACGCCCTTGCGATGAACCGCACCAACACTTCGTTCGAGGTATGGAAGCGAATATTCCTCCCAATGCGCAATCGACATAATCGTGCCGTGTCGGCCGGCATAGTCGTCGCCGGATACGATTACGTCAGCTCCTAGATCGATGGCAGTCTCGGCAACTTCGATCTTGTAATCAATCACTAGATCGGCTAGCTCGTGAACGAAGTCGGGGTCCTCGACGTAGTCGATCATCAGTTTGTCAAGCCCGCGCAGGTAGTGTGAAAACTCGAACGCCTCATGGGTTAGAAAGATGATTGCTTTCTCGCCCTTGAACCTATCGAGTGCGGCACGCAGGTTGTCGAATCGGTGCGGTTGATTAGGCTCCGGAGGTTCGTAGGACTGAAGATCTTCCTTCTCTTTGATTGGCCCTCCAGAAGGATAATGAAATCCAAATCCGGCTGTCTGCCAACAGATACCCCATTCGTCGGTATATGAGCCGTCGGTATTGACAGTAGTTTGCTGGTTCTCAAAAACGGTAACCCCGTCAAGCCCCTCGCGTTCGCAAAACTCCAGATAGCCGACGTCCCCGTGAAGTGCGGAAAGAGTGGGTTCATTGATAATGAGTTCCCAGATTGGAACTCTGTCTGGCTGCTCGCGGTTAAGTGCAGCTAGAAAACGATCGAGCCCTGTCACTCTAGGCTGCTACCTCCTAGGTATATAAAGGCATGGTAGATGGCCAAAGCTCGGAAAGTCAAGGCGAAAGTTTGCAGCGACGCAGTGTTATACTCGTAGGAGTGTAAGTTTTTCAAAATAGCATCGTTTGGTGGAACATTAGAGCGGATAATTGCGTCTTTTTTGATAGAACATCCCTTTCTCTCCTTTCTTTCCGACGGCGGCCCCGCGGGCACAAGCGGGGCCGTTTTATCGCTTGCATTGGATTGTTGCTACCAAACGTCCTTTATCGCAGCAGTCCGTTTTTAGCCAAAAAACTGCTCCGGGATCAGTCAGAGGAAGCTCCGATCCCGGAGCAGATCCCAGTGTTGTGGCTTCTACTCGCCCTTTGGAGTGAGCGGCCCCGACTTATCGGGGCTTGATCCGACTAGACGCTGGAGCAGAGCGCCTGGTCGGCGAAAACCTTTTACAAATCTTCGCTGCCCGCTCTGGGCAAACATCACACCGCCGAACAACACTAGGACGACGTTTTGCCGACACCAAATTACTATGCACGAATCGTGCCATTAGGCTGAGCTTGTCATATGGGTTAAATAAAAATTGCAAAAGCATTGCGATCCCTTGAGGCAGTATGCCTTGAAGCACACCTATTCACTGATCGAATATCGCCATTGTTGGCCGAGGTTCGTGGCTATATATAACAATATCGAACTTGGCCAGCGCGGCGCGGTTTAGGGGCCTGTCGGAGTATTTCCTGAGTTAGATTGGGGTACCGTCGTTGATGACGCACTGTCGGCAACTGCAAATCGATCTACGTCCACGTATTGCTCAACGGCCATAAACTGCCTGATCTTGTCTAGGGATTTCGTGCCGCGGCAGCGAGGCAAGTATCGAAGAAACTCTCGACCGTAATACTTGCGGTGGATGCGTGAGTCGAGGATTGCCACCACCCCACAATCGTTCTTGGTGCGAATCAATCTCCCAAAGCCTTGTTTGAGTCTGATCTGAGCCTGAGGAATGGCATATTCCCTAAACCAGTCACCGCCCTCTTGGGTGATTTGTTGACATCGCGCCTTGTTAGTAGGAGTGTCGGGAACGGCGAACGGCAGCTTGTCGATCACCACGCACGACAGTCGCTCGCCTTTTACATCGACCCCCTCCCAAAAGCTGTGTACCCCCATCAAGCAGGTAGATTCGTCCTCGCGAAACTCTTTTAGCAACCGCTCGTTTGACATCTCTCCTTGGCGAAGTAAACGAAATGGTAGATCGTCTTTTAGCCGGTCAAACACGGCATTTAGCATCCGATAGCTTGTAAAAAGCATAAACGCGCGGCCACCGGTGGCAATTAAGATTTCCTTGATACGAGCGGCTACCGAATCGGCGTATTCGGGCTTTTCCGAAGGATCGTCGAGATCGTCCGGAACGTAAAGTAGCGCCTGATTTTCGAAGTCAAATGGCGATCCCAAGATAAGCTCGTCGCACTCTGGTACTCCGAGGCGGCTCCTGAGATAACAAAACGTGCCGGAGTTCGAAAGCGTCGCAGAGGTGCAAATCACGGTGTCTATTGAGTTCCACAAATTCTCACGCAGCAAACTCGCCACGCTCACTGGTGAATAGTGCAGGCAGCACCTGACTAATCTAGACCCGCTCAGCTTCTCCGCCCAACGGAAGTAACCTGGCTCACTAGCAAAGAACATCCGGAACAACTCATCCGACATCCGGCTAGCGATGTTCCTGTATCCATGTATGCGCTCTACTTGTTCTCTGTCGACGTCTCTTTGTAGCTCGGCAAGCTGGGCATTCAAGCTGTTTAGTTGGGTAACTAGACATTTCACCTGCTCCTCGACCAAACTCTTGCCGACGGCTTCGTATACCTCGTCGATGAAGAACTCCTGCTTGCGAACGGCGTCAAAGTTGTTGAATAGAACATCATTCGTGGTCTGTATATCATGCAGTTCGCCAGGTGGTATATCAAGGTCGCGGCGCTTCTTCAAGCGGTTCACAAGCGAGGTAACCCGATAGTTGGAGAACTCGATTCCGAATGTATCGGAGGCCACATCCTCTAGATGGTGCGCCTCGTCGAAGATTACCGCCCCGTACTTCGGAATAACAGCGCTTTTCGGATCGACCATTCTGAGGCCGAGATCGGAAAAGAAAAGCGAGTGATTCACCACCACTATATCCGCCGTTTCGGCTCTCTTGCGCATCCGGTAGTAGAAACACTTATCCGCATGGTAACGACACTCGTCGCGTCGGCAAGTATCCTGGTTGGAGCAGACCTCATGCCAGTCGGGATAAACAAAGTCAAGCTCGCCGATATCGCCCGTTTCGGTCTTAGACGCCCATTTCCTGAGCCGTTCAAACAGCTTGTCATCTTGAGTAGTGATAAGCGAGGACGCGTTGTCAAGCTCGTTGAGGCAAAGGAAATTGGCACGCCCCTTCATAAGGACAGTCGTGAACGGGTGTTCCTCCATTGCCTGCTGCACAAGAGGAATATCTTTGTTAACGAGTTGACTCTGAAGGTTGATAGTGTGAGTAGATACTACAACTCGCCGACCGCTGGAGATCGCATAAAGCACTGCCGGCATGAGGTAGGCAATGGTCTTCCCGACCCCCGTCCCAGCTTCGACTACTAGGTGACGCTTGTCCACAAGAGCCTCAGCGACCGCTTTAGCCATCTCGAGCTGTTCTGGCCGATGTTCATATTCCGGACACAGCGACGCAAACCGGCCCTCCGGGCCAAGCAACTTTACGACCTCGCCGACCATGTAGTCATGTTATCCGAACGTCGGTTCGCAGGTCAAACGGATTGCAGTGCCGAGACCATTCATTTTAGATAGAACAAGATGCTCCTGTCACAACCAGCCTGAGTGTTTCTTGAGTGCCCTTCAACTAAGAGCTTTTGCTTGCGTGACGAACGCAATCATTTTCAAATCTGTAGGTCACACAGCGTACCAAAGGCTTCGCAGCGATGGCGGACTAAGGTTTGGAAGGCCACTCGCCAACGCACCTATAGACCTCTGCATATTTCGAACCAATCTTTGCACCCTCGCTAGAGTCCTTCTGTGTCAGGAAGCGTCTGGCGAATGGCAAAAAGAGCCACGGGACCTCCGTTCGGTGTGCTCGGATAGCACGAAGCTTGATATTGGATGCATCATTGTCAAATCCGAACCACAAGTTTGGCTCCCGCGTGCCGTAGTAGCAGACCCGCGACCCAAGGGCAACTGCAGCAAGTTTGGCTGCCTCGGCCGCAGCTCGATGGTCCGGGTGAGGATTATAGATAAAGTCTGGGTCCCACGAAATGACGACATCCGGTTTGAGTTTTCCAATCAGGTTCTTTAGGTCATTTGCGAACTCGGCTACGTGGTTGGACAGACCCTTGTCTGGATAATCGAAAAATACTACCTGAGCCCCTCCAAGTATCCGAGCAGAATCGAGCTGATGACGTGTCCTCAAATCTTCCAGCCTTCGCTTAGCAGATCCTTTCCTGCCCTTGCCCCCGCGAGTGCCGATGACTAAGGTTACCTCTACTCCACGCTTGCACAAAGCATGAACGAATCCGCCGCAGTAGAACTCGATATCGTCAGGATGCGCTCCGACGAACATTACGCGCTTCGCCAACATAAGTTCGCGGACCATCGCAGCATTGTTGGATTGCGGACTAGCGGACGAACCTGGCACGCCTCTAGTATACCTGAACATAATGTACCCGCCTGCGAGGAACACCAAGAAGACTAGCACATACTGCATGGTTCGGACTGCACGTTTCAGCATAGCACAAGCTGCCGATAGTTCTGCACAACTCTCTTACACACGTCGCGGCAATTCCTAACATCTTTCAGGTGAATTTCGTAGATAAGCGGGCCGGAGTATTTGGCATCAACCAGCGCCTCTAACACCGCGTGCCAGTCTAGTTTGCCGTCGAAAGGCATCCAGTGACGCTCGACACCGTCCTGGTCGGAGACGTGAACGTTCACTATAAGTTCTCCCACCTTCCGGATCATATCCGGGATATTTTCTGGCGGAAAGAGGTGATTGGTGTCGAATGTGACGCCGACGTTCGGAAGGTCGATCATTTCGACAATGCGCAAAACCTCGTCGAGCGAATTGCCGATCTCTCGCTTGGGCATCGGCTCGATCCCGATCTTGACGCCATATTCGCCTGCAATCTCGGCAGCGCGGTGCAATATCTCTGCCGCATATTTGACTCTTATCTCCCGCGGAGTATCGAAGACAATGTCCACACCCGGGTGTGCAACCACAACCCTCGCCCCAAGCCGTCTAGCAACCTTGATCGAATCTACGTAACCAGCTAGCGCGCCTTCGCGCGCTTCCGGGTTAGGGGACGACGGGTCGTAGTATCGCCCGTAAGGAGCGTGTACCGACCAGAACTCCACCTGCGGGTTATCAAGCATCAATTCCAGAATCGGTGTGCTGTCCCAAGCAAGTGAGTGATAGCACTCCATTGACGTGATCTCGGACGAGTTCACGGCGTTCATTAGATCACGCATGAAGGCGATCATGAGATCGTTTCGTTGCTTGTCAAAGCAGGTTATTTTGCCCTCGCGGGCGCCGTGATAAGCTGCCAATACCAACTCGCTGGGCATTACGTAGACAAAAGAGCTGCCGGAGATACCGAGACGGAGGCAATCTTGGATGAGCTCTCGTGAATCGTGTGTTGCCATTCCGAATGCCACTTAATCCCTATGAACCGAAATCCCTCCGGCAACACTCGGGCTAATAAAAACAATGCGATTGAACGAAACACTTTGCCGGATCGGCTGCAAAAATAAATCCCCCCGGTCAATAACCGGAGGGATCGCAAAGACTAGGTAAATGAAAATACGGGTTTAGTTTCCACCGCCAATAGTCCATTCGATCTTTGCGACTCGGCACGCGGCCGTGCCCTGCGCTACTCCGAAGTACCTAGATCGAGAATACTGTCGTACGCCCGCTCCCACAGTAATTGTGTCCCCCTTGTTCACGCTAAGCGGACCGACAAATAGCGTAGTGGTCGGCGTGTTTGTTGAGCTAAGTGATTCGAGCGCGCCGTACTGATCTGCAAGGGGTCGCGGAATGTTCTTGTATTCCTTGTAGTCATCCTTGAATTTGTCCTGAGTGCAATTGGCAATAAAGCCCCACAACCGCGCGTTTGCCTCGTTCTGGTAATTGAGCGGGGTGCTCACTATCTCAGCAGCGTAAACTCCTTGGAAGGTAATCGTGATTGTCATGTTACCAGAAGCAGTTGCTTCAAGACCGCTCTCCACATATGCGAAGCTCTCTCCCCTCCTGTAACCCGATTCTGACAAGGCGCCGGCGGATGCTTGGACAATACCGTTGTTTGCTTCGCCCAGCGGAATCGCCCAGCACAACGGATCCATCTTCGATGAATGGTTAAATCTATGGTATGGAGCTGTAATCGTTCCATTGAACTGAGTACTCGGGACAGGCGTGGGTGGCCTGATTTCCGAGCTCATCATAAGACGCAACTGATTGTAACGCTCCTCGAAAAGGCTTTGCATACGCTCAGCCTCAGTCGGCATAGCGCTGGCCGCCGACTTATTGTCCGCAATCGGCCCCTCCTTCTTTTCGATCTGAGCTTCTTTGTCATCTACTGAGATGTACTATTTATTGAAGAACTTCTCCAACGTCGGGTTCTGCACTAGTGGACGGTAGCCTTTCACCAATGCCCTAACCTTGTCGGACGCATTCCAAGGATCATCCGAACCTGCATCGTCCTGCCGATTGGCAGCGTTTGCCACATATGTGGTGAATGTAGCTAATATACCGACCAGCGCTAGAACAAAAATTAAAAACCTACGAACCTTCATTGCAAACACCTTCCATCCTTTCCACATTTTTGTTCGAGGGGCCAGGCACCGCCCAAATAAAAGAAAGGCCGACTGCCATATCCGCAAGCAATGATACAATATTGCCAAGGTGTTGTACATGGCACTTTCAGCCATGGAGAATCCGAAACGCCGCCGGAACGTTAGCCGTATACTATGAGGAACTTCAGGTCCTGTTGACCTAATTTACGCCCATAGTAGCATGTGCCCACGCTGGGCGGTGCTAAGGCAAGCCCGCTTAATAGTTACGGAGGAAACCACTTGATAAAGAACTACAGATCAACCCTGTTCATCACGGCTCTTATTGTATTGAGCGTTTTGCTCGCGCAACTGACTGTACCGGCCGCAACACCCGGAGTTTCGCTGGAAGACGCAAAGCGAATCATGCCGGTTTCGCAGGTGAAGCGTGGAATGAGGGGCTACGGGCTTACCGTGTTCCACGGCACCAACATAGAGAAGTTCGACGTCGAAGTACTCGGCGTTATCAAGCAAGCAAATACCGGCAAGGATTTGATAATGGTCCGTATCGGCGGAGGACCCATCACCAAGCGCAACACTGGTATCATATCAGGCATGAGCGGCAGCCCTTGCTATATCAACGGCAAGCTAATAGGCGCGATCGCCTACGGCAGCGGATACGCCAAAGAGCCGATAGGAATGGTCACACCGATAGAAGACATGTTAGAAGCTTGGGATGAGAATCTTCCTGCGCGCCCCAGCGGTCACAGCTCGCCTGCGGACTTGCCTGAACCAATCAAAGTCGGCGACAAGACAGTCCGCAAGGTTATCATTGGCGGACCCGATGACGAGGCTGGAGTAGTCAACGGCGTTCTGCACATGCGACCACTTCTAACCCCGCTAATGGTCAGCGGGCTCTCGCCGCGAGGAATTGGTAGGCTCGCCGAGATACTTCGGCCCTACGGCGTTCAGCCGCTGCCAGGACCTATCGGCGCAGGAAAGGATGGTGTATCGGCCAGCTTGAAACCCGGAGCTGCCGTTGGAATGTCGCTGGCACGCGGCGACATTGACATCACTGCGATCGGCACGCTGACCTATCGACGCGGAAACAAAGTCGTTGCCTTCGGCCATCCATTACTCGGCATCGGAGCAATTGACGCGCCGCTTACCACTGCGTTCGTTGACGATCTTATCTCCAGCTACCGCGTTTCTACGAAGATAGCTTCGCCTTTGCGAACGGTCGGCCGTGTATTCCAGGACAGGCCGTGGTCAATAGCCGGAATAGTTGGTGCTGTCCCCAAAACAATACCTGCCAAAATTGCAATCGATGACAATGCCTTCAAACGCCGGAAGACTTTCCACGTCAACGTAATCAACCATCCAATGCTTGCTGCTCAGCTTCTCACGATGATAGTGAGCGAGGCCATTTATGATATTCACCCCACTCCGGGCGACGCAACCGCTGAGGTGGAATACGAAGTTACGGCCGACCAGATCGGCAAAATAAGGAGAACCAACGTCTTCTTTGACACGACATCGATTGACATGGCCGCAGTTTCAGACGTGGGATCGCTCCTGCAACTACTTAGCTCCAACCGGTTCTACCCTCTCGATGTCAAGTCAATAAATGTGAAGGTTAAGATAGTTGGTAAACGCAACACTGCCACCATCGACAGAATATTTGTCAAGGAAAACGAGTACGAGCCTGGAGAAAATGTCGAGGTCGGAGTTGTGCTAAGGCCATACAAGCAGGAACGGCTCATCAAAACTTTCACCGTAAAAATTCCTGCTACGGCTCTGGACGGCAAGCTCACGCTCATTGTTCGTGGAGGAGCGTCGCCGGCGAGCATGCTCCCAACTATGGTACCCGTGGAACAGGCACAAGAAGACGGGATCGGCACTCCCACACCTCCTGGTCCGGGTGGACCTAACCTTGCCAACGCAGACAACGTTAAACAGCTCATCGAAAAGTACCTGGAACGCGAGAAGAACAACGATATCGTTGTCCAACTACTTATGCGCAGCACCACGATAAACGTTGCCGGGGAAAAACTTACCGGCCTGCCCGGAGCAATAGCCGATGTGATGAAGTCCTCACGTAACTCCGGCCTAAAAATGGAGCGCGAAGAAGTCAAGCAAACATTCCCGCAGGATATGATTATCTACGGTACGGCG
>JAOAGX010000002.1 GCA_026415535.1 Armatimonadota bacterium
ATTCTAAGAGGCCACTCATTCGTCTCACTCTATTTGAATCCGGCCTATATGAATGATGAACGCTGGGCGGTCCTCGCCAGCATTATCAAGTGGGCACGTACCAACGCAGACATGTTGTTGAGCACTCAACCTCTTCTTCCAGAATCTTGGTTGGGAGGCAAGGTTCCTAAATTCACGGCAGTTGAGAAAATGCCTAGGGAACCTTATGGTTACGCGCACTGGAAAAACGGCAGGGGACTTGTGCTTCTTAGAAACCCTTGGATTGAGAAGGCGTTGTATCGTTTGAAGATAGACGTTGACTGTTTCCGCAAGATTCATTCCAAGCAACTTTCGGTGGTCAGCCTTTATCCGGAGCCTAGGCTTTATGCGCAAGATGTTCGGCCGGGCGATATTGTCGAAGTTTGGCTTGCGCCTTATGAGACGGTTGTTCTATCGATTGATGTGAAGCAGCCAACCGACGGGCTCGCTGATGCGCGGCAGATGTTGGCGGGTGCTATCAAATCGTGTCGAACGAAGCACGAAACCAAAAGAGTTGAGCTCGAAGGGTTTAACTCCCCACTGGCATCGCAACTAATCGATAAAATGGGGAACTCTAAGACTGCTATTGAATTTTGCTTGTCTTCGGACATAGAGATAACGGCGCCGAAAGCCGAGCTGCTGATTCTTATCGAGTACGACAAGAATGTTCCGCCCTATGCGTCTAGTCTAGAAGTAAACGGAGCTGAGGCGGCGTTCTCAACTTCCGGTTCGGATACAGGGTGGAGTGCCTCATGGATGACCAAGGTTGATAATTGGGTGTTCTTAAGAGCGCCGATATCGCCCGGTAAGAGTAGCATCGATGCCAAGCTTTTAATAGGCGACAATTTCAAGAGTGTTTCCGCCTGGATTTGGGCAATGAGAGACAAACCTGCCGTTTCAGTTGGTTATCCAAATCTGTTGCCTAGCCCAGAAATTATCTCACTCGATTCTTGCGTCGTTCTTCCCGTGGTGACAGTGGAAAACATGCCGGTTGCAAGCCAGGATTAGCTGAGTTCTGGTTAAGCTTCTTCGCGATCTGCGGAGCAGGAATCGATTGCTACCGCATACAAGATTGATCCTGTGAGCCGCTCGTCCGACCAACGTTCTGCCGAGTTTTTAAAGATTGCCGATCAGTTCAAGCTCGGCGTGCTTCTGACGGAGTCCTCGCATCCGGTTACCGCTAATTTGAGCGATGTGGCTAAGCGAGACATCAGTGCTGCGCTAGGGCTTTTGTTCGACGTAGACGGCGACGTTATCCGCAAGTACCGCGAATTTGTCGAATCTGGCAGAGCCGAGGAGATTGCGAAGACGGTTGTTGATGCGCTCTCCTCCGGCCGGAGGCTGTTTTTCACTGGATGTGGTTCAACGGGCCGACTTTCCATACAACTCGTCTCAATCTGGCGTGATTTTTGGCAGAGACAAAGTATCGCCGGCGATGTGGCAGAGGATCACGTTGAGCCGTCTGGTGTTTGCGGAGATCTTGAGAACAGGGCAGTAAGCGTGATGGCTGGCGGTGACTTCGCGCTGATCAAGGCTGTCGAAGGCTTTGAGGACTTTGCCGAGTTCGGCAAGAGGCAGATTGAAGACCTTGGGGTTTCCGCGGGTGATGTGGTCTTTGCAATCACCGAAGGCGGCGAGACTTCGTTTGTGGTCGGAACGGCATGGAAGGGAGTAGAGGTTGGCGCTAAGGTCTATTTTGTTTACAACAACCCAGACGAGATTCTCATCGAGCACGTCAAACGCAGCAGAGAGGTTCTTCAGAGTCCGCTGATCGAAAAGATCAACCTTGCCACCGGTCCGATGGCCATAACCGGTTCGACTCGTATGCAGGCCACCACAATCCAGCTCTGCGTGCTCCTCACGATCCTAGAGATAGTTGTCTGCTCTATCTCCTCGTTGCTAGGTAATGGCAAAGGGATGTCGGAAATTCCCAAGCGCTTCCTTTCTGCCATCATCGAATTGCATAACACACTTCGCTCTTGCGAGCTTCGCGCACAACTCGCTCGTCTAGTCGCGATGGAAGAATTTGTCTATCGTCGCGGCCACAAAAACAACTACTTTGCCGACCGATTCGGCATTGATGTTCTGGCTGACACTACCGAACGGTCTCCAACTTACTGCACTCCTCCCTTCCGCAAGTTCGACGACACAGATGCCGCGGAGTCATGGTCATTCCTCTATGTGCCGTATTCGGATTCCCCTTCGGCATGGCGACATATTCTTAAGCGTGATCCGAACTGCATTGACTGGAGCGAAGATGACGTGCGCAAGATGGTTGGTGAGGGGAACGTCAAGCGCCAGTATGAGGTTGTAAAGCGCATAGGGGAGCAAGAGCTGATGCGATTTAGGATTGGTCTAGATGGGCTGTCCGACCGTCCGCTCGGTCCCGGCGACAGCGCGGTTGCCATCTTCGATGAGTCGGAGCAGGAGGCGCTGTTTTCTGAGGGTGGTTTTTTTCGAAAACAACTCGAATCCGCCCTCGCTGCTCGAGCGCAAGCCGCTTTGATCCATGTCGGGTCTGAGCGGTCAATCGATCGGGTTGTCGAGTTCATCTCAAGCTGGAATCCCGAACTGACCACCGTGTTCTTGCCTGTTCCCGACACAGGCCTCCTGCTTGACGGTGTTACCCGCGCAGGGGTTAAGATGTTGCTAAACGCTCTTTCTACTTGTACGATGGTCCGACTGGGTCGGGTTATGGGCAACTATATGATATGGGTCGTGCCGTCGAACCTCAAACTCATTGATCGCTCGACCCGCTACATCTCGCAGTTGACTGGTCTCACGTATGAGGAAGCAAACCGACTACTGTTTGAGGTCGTCGAGTACGTCGAGCCACGCTGGAAGGCTGATCAGACATATCCGCCGGTTGTCGGCCTGTCCGTATTGCGCGCTCGCTACGGTCTTACCAATGAGGAAGCCGAAATCCTTCTGTGGAAAGAGATGCGGGGTTAGTTTTCTTATTGAAACCGTTGCGATATGGCGCAGACACAAGCTTTCTTGGCGACTGATGCTTCTCAACTAGGCGGTGGAACCGCAAAAAAAACGCTTATCCCACTATCGATTTGGCTTGGAACTTGAAGAGGCATGTTTAAAACGGTGAGAATCGACGAAAGCTTGCTTGTCCCACTATACTTCGTGCTACGTCATGAGGAATTCGCAAATACTTGAGCCTCTCGGCGATGGATTACGCTTATCCTAGCAGCCGTCACGCCACGTCGTCCTGAGCGAAGCGAAGGATCTCAACGCAACGTTTTGGTTTGCCGAACGCACGAGATTCTTCGCTACGCTCAGAATGACGTATTATGGTCTCCAGATTCTTCGCTATGCTCAGAATGACGAGCTTCTATGCCGGAATGACACGTTCTGTGTGTACCAAAACGACGAGCAACTGGACTAGAGTGACGGACCTTCGGACTGGAATGACACGCTTCTAGAACGGAATGGACGAGCTTCTGGATCAGAACAAGAGGCCCGCGGACACGTCATCCTGAGCGTAGCGAAGGATCTAATGCTAAGACTGAAGTTCTATCGGTGGCGAAGTGGGTGAGCACGGTAATTCATAGACGTTCAATCTTAAACTCGCGCGTCTCGCCGTCCATATTGATCCGCACTCTTATTCGACCGTGTTTTTCCTCGCTTACGAATATACGCGCCTCTGGCAGCGGGCCGCATTCGACTTGAATTAAAGCCACGAATATTGTAGACTTCGCTTTCCTTCGGACAATGAGCATTGATATCGGCGGTCTTGAGAAATTATCGTCACGCGGGAACTCGCACGTCACAAGTTTAGTCCCTGGTTCTCCTACCATTGTCACGCGCGTGGTCAATCCGTCCTGATGTGCGCTGACGTACCAGTTGGTATCGATTGGTCTTGCTCTTATGTTCCGCAGCCAAGTCCAAGGAGCTTTGTTGCCGAGGTTTATTGGTTCGAACCCGTCGCCTGAGTCCAGAATTCCATCGTCTGAGCAAGTGTGAAACAGATAGTCGTAAGTGTGTTCTGCATTTGATGACACCTGGAAAACGTCAAGGATAAACTCGTTTGTCACGGCGACCGTCCTTTTCATTTTGACTCCCGGATAAACCAGACCATTTAGGTCCGCGACGGTGGCAAGCTTGAGACCGGGGGCATTTATGAACTCCAAGAGTTCCAATTTCTTTTCGATCAACGAGTGATCAATTCCGTCCACCATTACGGTGTTGTGGCACAGGGTTGATCGGTTGAGTTCGTTCTGAACATTGGATGAAAACGCATGCTCGGCACTAGGTTTGGCCTCGGCATCAATTGCTATGTGCGCACCGCGTGCGAAAATCGTCAGACCCAGCTTGTCGCGGTGCGAATGGATGCCGTCTGAGTCAAAGCTTAGAAAGGCCGAGAACCCCTCGCCTTTCCAATAGTTGGTTTCCTCCTGACTTCTAAGTGCGACGTATCCGTGTTCTGGCCAGATGCGAGTCGCAATCCGTGGCGGCTTATCTTTTTCTATCTCCGTCTGTTCCCAGGGGAGCGCTGGGGTGAGGTCGTAGAACAACGCCTCCGCTGGAATTTCACTTTTCCTACCAAGAAGCCAGGCAATTTCCGGCATTCGGTAGGCGTTGTAAGCTGGATAGTATAAGTTAACCTCATCGAGTTTCAACCGGCGGCCGTAGGTATCGCCAATAGTAGGCAGGGTGAGATCCGGAAACGCGGTCTGTATCGGACCAAGCACCAGGTCCTTCAAACAACGTCCGTTTGCAAATCGATGGTTCCACAGGTCGAATGCGTTTCTTGTGTTCGCTAAAATGTTGGCAAACTGCACGAGCGGTTGAAGGGCCGTGAAGTGATAGTTGAGACTACCTTCGAACCACAGTCCATCGTCTCGGCTGCCGTTCTCAATGAGGTCCCGAACACCTTGCTCGCTGTTGATGGCGTAATCCACGAGCTCGGCTTGATCGTAGAAGAGTCCGTATGATCCGATAAAGAGCTTGTGCCAGGCGAAGTGGTTGTTGTAAAGACCGCCCATCACATCTCTAATCCACCATTCGTCGTTTGCCTTGATTGCTTCTAAGCCTCTTCGGAGGAAGTCGTCTATCTCAGTAAGATCTTGCTCCGTGAGCATGTCAAATATGATGTCGTAGGCCACGAGTGCTGGTGTGAGCCAGGTGGACCAGTTTAGCCCGCAGTCAGGGTGGATCGCAAAGAATTCGTATCCAGTGTAATGAAGCAAGACCTTTCGCACGAGGTCTGCGTATTTCGGTTCGCCGGTGGCGGCGTAAGCCAATGAAACGTCATAAGCCTTTCGCACTGGCCCGGCTACCGCAAACTGGGTGTGGTGGTTAACCTCGGGGTAGATATCTTGCCAATGCTTTTTGCTCGCTTCTTTCCACAAGTCTTTCTCGAACACGGGTAACGGCTCCTTTTCGAGCAATTCAGCCCGCGTTGTCAATCTGTCGATGACGACTTTTGCCCACGTCTCTTCGCAGACCCGTTTGCGCGCTTTCTGGATGCCAGGCGGTGTAATTATGAGTGACGGATGTTGATTAATGGTGTTCATCTCCGCTGGGGCGAATCGCAGACCAGATATGCATCGCCGCGAACGATTCGGCTATTGGCCTGATTCTGCTTCTTGTTACTACTGGACTATGACACAATCCGATCAGGGTGTCAACACGGTGTTGTGGCTTGTGGTGCTTCAGCACCACAAGCCACATTCGAGAAGAAAAAAAGCAGCCCCGTCGTTGTGCTGAATAGTATAACTTTAGTGTCATTTGTTGAGTATCGGAACAAATGGGCTGAATCGGTAAGTACATTCAATAGTTGGCGGCTGATATCTGCTACACAGCGATTATGTTCACACGGACTTGTCTTAGCCTGCTTTGCATTATTATATTCGGTCTCGCCTTGTCGGCGTAGGGTGCCGGCTTGCACGCGGCGGTGGAGATGAAGGCGACGGTTGGCTTCGGCGGAACCTTCAGGGGCAGTTCCTGGTCGCCTGTCATCGTGGACTTGCGCAACACGTCAGGCAACTAGATTGAGGGGATTCTCTCGGTCGAGCAGCTGGGCATTGTGGGTGGACAATGTGCCGAGTGTGCTGCCAAGGTTTTTTCTTCCATATCATGCTAGTAAGCGTTACTACACTTACGCACGGCTCAACCGGTTTGTGGAAAACTCCAATGTGATACTCCGGTGCGGCAGCAAGGTGATTGCCCAGGCGGAAGTGTATGCCGATCCGATTCCCGAGGATGACGTACTGATTGTTACAGTTGGCAGTCGTTCTACCACACTCAGCTTTCTCAACGGACTTACTATTCGCTCAAGACTGCGGTCTGGTTCACCTCAGCAAAGCACGATCTCGACGGGTTTCATCCAATCAGATAGACTACCAGACCGGACGGCAGCCTATGATGGTGTTGATGTGCTTGTCCTGGCCGATCTTGATCCTGCGTCAGTTAATCCTAAGGCGCTTGGTGCCATTTCGATGTGGGTGGCTTCTGGCGGTGTCTTAATAATCCCTACAGGGCCCGATTACCGTAGGTTTCAAAACGACTTCTACGACGATCTGCTGCCGGTAAAGCTGGTTGGGACAACCGATTTGCCGAGTATGCAATCGCTTTCAGATTTGGGCAATTGCGCGTTCCCCCGGGGCCGGTGACTGTTGCTAGGGGGTTGCTCAAACCGGGCGTAGGTAGGGCGATAGCTTCGGAAGCTGGCGTCCCATTGGTTGCTAAAACCTCATACGGTGCGGGATGGGTTGTCTATCTTGCGTTCGACCTATTCGGCCAGCCGTATCAAAATTGGGATGGGCAAGCGGAGTTTTGGAAGACTGTACTCCAAGTAGTTGCATCGAACTTTCCAGCTGCGCGTACAATGAGCAGCATCGGTATATGCTCATTGCAAGAATTGGACCGGCTGCTTCGGAGGAACGGTCAGCTTTTCGAATACAAGACCCTTCTGAGTTTAGTTGCTCGGCACCCCGATGTTAAAGAGCCTTCAATCAACACGATAGGCATTTTTCTTCTTTCATATCTCATCGTGCTTTTGCCGGTGAACTACTTCGTTCTGAGGCGCAAAAGGCGGTTGGATCTGGCATGGTTTACGACGCCGGTAGTTGTGTTATTGTTCACGGTCGGTGCCTATGCGTTAGGTTATGCAATAAAAGGCAGCCACCTCCGGTTGCGCGAGGTAAGAATAATCGAAGGGTCTCAGAACGCAAGGTTTGCGAGTGTCGTAACGGATGCGTCTCTGTTCTCACCAGCGCGCCGAAGTTATGCCATTACCGTGGATGACTCTTACGCTATTGCCCAGGTGGTCCCCGTGTGGAAGAGCGACCAACAGCCTAGCGGTGTTCTGGACGAGAAGTGCTCGATGCTGGACCTTAGGATGGCGATGTGGTCTATCCGAGTGTTTGAGTCAGTGAGCGGGTTGGACTTAGGTGGAACCATTAGTGCCAATCTCCGACTCAACGGCACGCGCCTTCAGGACAAAATCCTCAATGGAACGCGAATATCGTTTTCCGGCTGCGTTCTGTGTTATGGCAAAAGCCGTGCCGAATTGCGAGACCTGCCGCCTGGTGCTAGTGTCTTGGTCGATCTAGACTTGCAAAGAAGGTCGACCGGCGTCTTGTACGGTTCAGAGGATTTGAACGATGCTTTACGAAGGTATGCGGGACTAATAGCTACCAAAGCTTCAGAACCAGTGCTGGTGGCAAAACCAAAGTTCGGATCTGTTTTCAGGGTGCATGATGTCATGACCGACATAGAGTCGGCAGCATATTGCGTCTTCCGGCTCGTTTGCGAGGGCCCATATGGGTCTACGTAGAGTCTGAGCACAGTGAATGTGCGTGCTGTACGGTCGTACCAGACCTCAGCGAAGCGAACGGCTTGGGCGACCTGCACCACACATTTCACTATCGACGGGTATGGATCTTGCCATTTTTAGAAGCCTGTTGTGAGCATGATCGCGTTTGTGGGACCTTAAGGTACGAGGCTACCCCTCCGTACAGTCTGAAGAACCCGAATTCCCAGGTTCTTAACTGCAAGACACGGCAGTGGGATATGGTCAGAGTTTTGTCAGGAAAGTGCACGCTTAACTCGCAGCGCCATGTGATCAGCTTACGCGGGGTGCTGGTTCAAGCTTTCTAATTCGGAGGCTCCCAAGACTGTGACATTGCGCGCCAAGGCGGAAGTCAAGCTATTGCAGGAGGCCCGACAGTGCTCAAAATCGAGAACCTGACCAAGACCTACGGCAAACTGACTGCGGTAGACAGCCTGAGCCTTACGCTCGACCCCGGCGATATTATGGGCTTCATTGGTCCTAACGGTGCAGGCAAGACGACTACAATTAAGATAGTTGCGACCCTCCTGACCCCAGACTCCGGGACGGCCTACATCTATGAAATCGACGTGACAGCCTACCCGGAGGAAGTCCGACCATTGATCGGCTACATGCCGGACTCCTTCAGCCTCTACGACGAGGTGCTTGTCTGGGAGTACCTCGACTTCTTTGCAGCGGCCTATAAAGTCCCGCCGGCTAGGCGCAGGGGCTTGATCGATGACGTTCTAGAGCTTACGGGTCTGACCATCAAGCGTCAATCGCTAGTATCCGAGCTTTCCCGTGGAATGAAGCAGAGATTGTGTCTGGCCAAGACGCTTGTTCACGATCCGAAGCTGCTTCTGCTTGACGAGCCTGCCTCCGGCCTCGACCCTCACGCTCGCATCGAGATCAGAGAGTTGCTGAAGGATCTCCGCAGGATGAGCAAGACGATCCTGATCTCCTCGCACATACTGCCGGAGCTTGCCAATTTCTGCAACAAGATAGCGATCATCGAGCAAGGCAAGCTCATCGTGAGCGGTGACGTCGAATCGATAGTTGCCCAGTGTCGAAGGGGAATGGTGCTCTCAATTGGCTTGGTTGATCGACATGACGAAGCGGTCGAGTTTCTGGAAGGCCTTGGTACTCTGTGTGATGTCAGGCACAAGGACGGGTTTATATCCGCTAAGTACATTGGCGATCCGGAACTTGATTACATGTTTTGACCGCCCTTGCTAATAGTGGTTTCAAAGTGCGTTCGTTCACCAAAGTGCCGCTCAATTTGGAGGACGCATTCATAAAAGCCACGTTCGGTGCGGTTCCGTGAAAGCCGAGATATGCAGGGGTGAAGCATGAGAAGTATGAGCTTAACAACGGCAGCCTATAGCAAGGCGAAGAGACTGTTGATCGAGGGCGTTATTGACAATCCCTTAGTTGCCCAGGAACTGCGCACTCGAATGCGAGACTGGAAAGCGTTTGGGGCAATGGGTGCCTACGTGCTTTTGGTGGCGGGCATTCAGTTTGTTGCCTACGTAGCCATTTCGAACAGCTGTTGTGTGTCTTTGCCCTTGACGCTTTTGACTGGGGGGCGAAAGCTCGGTATGGAGATATTCTTGCATCTGGTCTGGACTCAAGCCATACTGCTAATGCTCATCATTCCCTCGATCACCTTCAGCTCGCTCGCGCAAGAAATCGAGCGCGAAACAATGGAAATGCTTGCGCTCACACGCCTCACCTCCAGCAAGATAGTGGTCGGCAAGCAGTTGGCGGGGTTGCTGTACGCTCTTGTTCTGCTCATCTCCACGGTATCGCTTGCAAGCATGTGTTTGATGCTTGGAGGTATATCACCCGCCGAGATCGGCGTGTGGTATTTGGTATTGGTTGCGTGGTGTTTTCTTTTGACATGCGTTGTGGCGTTTTCTGGTCCTCTCTTTTTGCAAAAACGGTCGCCTCGGCCCTTTTTACGTACGGGACGTCGATATTGTACTTCATCGTGACGATACCATTTGGCTGCTTGGCGGAGGGGCTCATTTTCGGAGGGCAATCGCAGCAGCACGTTCTTGGCGCGCTAAACCCTGGTTTGGCCGCTTACACAGCGATGCAAGTTGTTGATGTTTGCGGTGTCACGTTTCCGCTCTGGCTTGTGGCAGTCGGGCTGCACTTCGCGGTCGGTGCACTTCTACTACTTGTTGCTTCGACTCACGTTAGATACAAGCGAGCTGAGAGGGCTTTGCCGATCCGAATAATTCTGATCTTGGTTACCGCCTCGCTTGTCTGGCTCCTCGTGGGCAACCTGTCTGGTATGGGAAGTGTGCCGGCTAAAAGCGAAGATACTATGGACTTGATAAATGTAGTTTACAGTACCATTTCGGGTTTTGTTGCTTTACTCACCTGTGCGTTTGCGACGGGCCCGGTTAGGCAACGCTCTATGTGTATCCCTTCAGTGCGAAAGATGTTTAAGAGTGATCTAGCTGGCGCTGTGCCGTTGTTGGTCTTATGGACCGCTCTTTCCTGGGCGGCTTTTATCGGAACGCTTGCTTGGCTGATGAACTCGCAGGCGAATGGACTGCCGAAGGCGGCCTGGAAATCCTTGTTTGAGGTGGGGATTTCTCTTGTGGCCATAGCTTCTGGTTTTTCGGCTTTGGGTGTGTTGGCTTCCTGCTGTGTGAAGCAGCGCAAGAACGCAGTAGGAATTGTTCTTGGGGTCCTGACGATCGCTTTTGCGGGCTATTTGATAGTGTTTTCCTACTATCCCCCCGGGTTCTGACAAATGCGGCTTGGTCTGGCAACTCGCCGCGTTCTGGCCTATGACTCCCAATGTTGGCGTCAACCGGGAGTTGGAAGGACATGCCAAACCTGTGGTGGTCGCCAAGTCATTCCTGGATTGTAACCACCTTAGTCTATCTTACTTTCGCGATTTTATGCATTCTCCTTTCTCCCAGGGCGCAGGCGTGCTATGGCGGAGTCGTAGAAGACTAGTTCATAGGAGTTATGTCGAAAACAAAACTGCGAAAGCGCACCGCGTAGTCGTTTGATATTTTCGAGCTATACTGGAAAAAAACATATCCAATCCAAATCTACTCCAAGCTTCAGAGTTGCCACTTGGGAACCTCTACATCAGCAACCCCAAACCAAGCGTTGAACGTCCCTATGAACTCCTCCTTCAGATAAGCATTTGCGCTCTTGATATCCGCTATCATCTCAGACTTGTCGGCAAAGTGCGTGTTGTTGAACGTCGAACCTGAGTACGTAGTATTGAGTCTTTCTCCTTCTTACTGATACTAATAACCCTTCTTTATAGGGACATTTTCCCTTTGCAGTTAGAGGTGACATAATTGCCTTGCAAATACAAATGCTCAAAGCTGAGCTTTCCGGTCCCAGTGTGGTTCCTGTATAATTGAAGCAAGAGTTCGAGTGTCGAAGGAGACTTTGCCGCGTGTCCTACGATGTCATCATTCTCGGTGGGGGCCCGGCGGGGCTGACCGCCGGTATCTATGCTTCTAGAGCCAGGCTATCTACTCTACTCGTTGAAAAGGCTTTTCCCGGCGGACAGCTTACTATGTGCGAGAATGTTGAGAACTTTCCTGGGTACCTAGGCGGGCCTGGAATGAAGCTTGCCGAGACGATGCGAGAACAGGCCGAACGATTCGGCATGGAATCCAGAATTGCTGAAGTAGAAAGGGTTGACCTTCTTGGGGTGGAGAAGGTTCTTTACACTGCTGACAAGGAAGAAATCCGCGGCAAAACCGTGATCCTCTCGCTGGGAGCAAAGCCCAAGCGGCTTGGGGTGCCGGGCGAAAGGGAGTTCATAGGTCGCGGCGTTTCCTATTGCGCCGTATGCGACGGTGCGTTCTTTAAGGACAAACGTCTGGCAGTTGTCGGAGGTGGCGACACGGCGGTCGAGGATTCAGTTTTTCTGACGCGATATGCTTCCAGCGTGCACATCGTCCACCGCCGAGACAAGTTCCGCGCTCAGCGTATAATACAGGAGAGGGCACTTGCAAACCCAGTCATTACAGTTTGCTGGAACAGTGTGGTCCGCGAGATCGGCGGAACCGACAAGGTGGAGCACGTTATCTTGGAGGATGTGTTCACTCGCGACCAAACTCTGCTATCGGTTGACGGGGTTTTCATACTTATCGGTGCCGAGCCCAACACTAAGATGGTGGATGGCCAGGTCAAACTCGACGAGATGGGCTACATCTTGACTGACGAGCATATGCGCACAAACGTCCCCGGCGTTTTTGCCGCTGGTGACGTGAGGCACAAGCCATTAAGACAGATAATCACTGCGTGTGCCGATGGTGCAGTCGCCGCCGCTGCGGCTGAGAAATATATCGAGGGGTCGCTTTAGGTCTTGCTCAGTGTCGAGAGTTGTAAGATCGGGACCTAATTCTTTTCACTAGCGTTGACTTGTTCCATAAGTTGCGTCTCCGGCAAGTGTTTGGTTACTCTAGCAGACACGGATTCTTTGCTGATATCAAAATAATAATGCACCAGTCAGGTCATGATTAATCAAGTTGCCATTAGTCGGGTTGCTGTTAATCAGGTTGCCATTAGTCAGGTTGCCATAAATCAAGTCGTCATTCTGAGCGCAGCGAAGAATCTCCCGACGAAACTAAGTGTTTTTCCGGCGATCTTCCTACTTGATTAAGGAGCATGGAATCGTCGTAAACGCTTGGTTTACGTTCAATTTAGGTTGCTTTGGATGTTAGGTTAATTACCAGGAGTCGAATCAGTGATCAAATCAGGTTGGGAGCAGTCGAAAAAGCGCTTTGAAGCATGGTGGCATGGTGAATGTGTTGATCGCGTGCTTTTGCAGGTGACTGCTCCGAAAGCACCCGATCATTCTCCCGTTTTGCAAGAAAGCGGCAACGCCAAACCAGTTGTCGAATCTGCCGCGACGCCAGAGGATCTGTTCCTCGATGCCGATCTTCGTATTGCGATGTTCGAGAGTCATATGGCTCGGACATATTACGGCGGTGATGCTTTTCCATATTTAGACACGCACATCGGACCTGGCACGATGTCACTTTACCTTGGCTCAATCCCAACCTTCGCGCCCGATACGGTCTGGTATAACCCTTGCATTGACGATATTACCACCGCCGACGTACCGAAGTTCGATGAAAACAACCGTTTCTGGCAGGCAACGCTCGAACTGATGAAGAAAGGCAATGATCGACTTAGTGGTATTGCACTCGTGAGCTTTCCCGATCTCATCGAGGGGCTCGACACGATTGCCAGCCTTGTTGGTAGTGACGAGCTGCTGATTTACCTTGTTGATGCGCCGGAACATGTTCACAGATTTCAAGATGCACTGGTTGACCGTTACTTTGATTACTATGACCGCATTTACGAGATTATCAAGGACGAGGATGGCGGAAGCTGTTTCTCGGCTTTTTCAACTTGGGGGCCAGGAAGGGTTGCCAAGGTACAATGCGACTTCTCGGCTATGATCTCTCCAAAAATGTTTGAGGAGTTTGTAGTTCCTTATCTGGCTAGGCAATGCGCGCGACTTGATTATTCGGTGTTCCATCTCGATGGACCGTGCTGTTTGCAACATCTCGATCTACTGTGTTCGATCAAGGAGCTCGACGCAATTCAGTGGACGCCGGGAGCTGGACAGCCTTCCGCTTGTGATGAAAAGTATATCCCGCTATACCGACAGATCCGCCAAGCTGGCAAAAGCTGTATGATTCGCGGCGGCAGCCCTGACCAGGCACGCAAGATTGTCGAGGAGCTTGGGCCGGAGGGTTTGGACATTGCTATTCAAGTTGCGTCGCCGGAGGAAGCTGATGAGCTTGTGAAACAGTCGTTTAGATGGGGTTGCAAACAGCCAGGATAAGCAAACGGAGGTTGCTATGCAATACACTCGACTTGGACGCACAGGCCTGAAGGTGAGCAGACTTTGCTTGGGCACGATGAACTTTGGTCCGCACACTACGGAGCGAGACAGCTTCGCGATTATGGATCGAGCTCTTGAGCACGGTATTAACTTTTTCGATACGGCCGACGTCTATGGTTGGAAAGTCGGCGAAGGTCTTACTGAGCAGATAATCGGCAAGTGGTTCTCCCAGGGTGGTGGTCGGAGGGAGAAGACGGTCATCGCGACAAAAGTCTACGGCAGGATGGGTAACTGGCCGAACGAGCGGGGGCTGTCGGCGCTTCATATTAGGCGTGCATGTGAAGGGAGTCTCAAACGGCTTCGAACAGATTATATAGATCTCTACCAGATGCCCCACATCGACCGCGACGTGCCATGGGAAGAAATCTGGCAAGCAATGGAGCAACTCGTTAGCCAGGGTAAGGTGCTTTACGTGGGCAGCTCGAACTTTGCCGGCTGGCACATTGCACAAGCCAACGAGGCTGCCAAACAGCGCAACTTTATGGGGCTTGTCTCGGAGCAGTGCAAGTATAGCCTTGCGGAGCGAACGGTGGAGTTGGAGGTGTTGCCGGCTTGCGAAAGTTACGGACTTGGGGTGATCCCTTGGAGTCCGCTTGCAAGCGGTATGTTAGGCGGTGCCCTTCAGAGGGCCTCGGAGGGGCGAAGAGCAGAGGGTGGTGTGAGAGAGATGATCGAAAAGAATCGTTCCAAGATCGAGCGATACGAGGCCTTGTGTGAGGAAATTGGTGAGAAGCCAGCGAACGTGGCGCTTGCGTGGCTCCTTGCAAACCCCGTAGTCACCGCGCCTATCATTGGTCCGAGGACCTTGGAGCAGCTTGACGGCTGTCTGCGATCCTTGGAGATAACATTGTCACCCGAAACCATGACAAGGCTCGATGAAATATGGCCCGGGCCGGGCGGCCCGGGTCCTGAGGCTTGGGCATGGTAAGGAGGGAGTATTAAAAGAGCGGCCGATCGCGAAACTTGCCCATCGGCCAATGTCGTATCAACCTACAAACCTTTAAAAAAGAATCGGTGAGTCGGGTGTCGCCGTTAGGGGTTGTCGTGCTAGGGTAGGGCCTGTCTGGATACCTAACCGGGGCGGGAGCTTTATATTCGAACCTACCTGGGCGATAGGGGTTGGCGACGGCCCCGGCTCACCGATTGCTTGATGACTGTTGTTCAAAGTTAGGAAGCGGCTCGCGCGGCCAGCACTGCCTGCACTCTGTTCGAAACGCCTAGCTTGCGATAGATCGAATAAAGATGGTAGTCGACGGTTCGCTTGCTGCAGAACAGCGAACGGGCCGTATCGCGCGATGACAGCCCCGCGGCAATCATGTCCAGGACTTCTCTCTCGCGAGGACTGAGCTTCCTCAGCCGGGCAACAATGTTGTCTTCCCTAGGCAATCCTGGCAGCGTCATCGTCTCCATCGCTTCTTTCTCCTTTTCCTCCTCATACTTGGGCGGCATTTGTGACCCGGGAGCCGGCATGTGCGCTCTCTTGTTGATCTCTCCGGCCACTACGGTCAGCCGGCTCCCGGACCTATCTAAACTCCGCTGGTCGGCGGAGGCGTTAACCTTGGCAGCCGCACCGCGTTGCTTTGTTTGGTTGTTCACCCGCGAAATAGTCTACAGGCGACTTCTTACATTAGGTTTGCGAAGGCACTATTCGTTTGCTAATTATCTCTTACCGGTGAATAGGATCCCTGTAGCCTTGAGGAAAGCTAACGGGCTTTGCATGCCTGTTCAGAGCTCGCAGGAGCAGATCCTTTGCTTTGGCTCAGAGTCCCGTCATTCTAGTCAAGAAGTTCGCCATTCTGACCCATAGCCCGTCGTTCTAACCCATGGTCCGTCATTCTGACCCATAGCCCGTCGTTCTAGCCCATGGTCCGTCATTCTGACCCATAGGTCCGTCATTCTGAGCGTAGCGAAGAATCTCCCGACGACCAGCACTTAGAGATCCTTCGCTTCGCTCAGGACGACTTGTCTACGTGTCTGTTTATGCTCCAGGAGTACGCCATTCTGGCCCAGTAGCTTGTTCATTCTGTTCCAGTAGCTCATTCGTTCTGACCCATTGCCCGTTATTCTGACCCATAGGCCAGTCATTCTGAGTGTAGCGAAGAATCTGAGTCTGCAAAACTGCTTAATATTTTTTAATTTGGGGCTTGACAATCGAATTGTAACGTGCTACGATTCAGCAAAACGTAGTACTACAGAGTAGTACCACCGAGAGGAGAGGTAGTGATGAGCAAGCTGGTAAAGGTTTTGGCAATACTCGTCGCGTGTATAATCGCGGCGGGAACGTGTGAAGGTCTGGATAATATATGGGATTTGGAGGCGGTTGATCAGTACGGTATCGGCACGCATCCGAAGGTCAACGCTTCAACAAACGATCCAAACAATCGTGTTATTGTCGAAGGTATCGCGCTTGCTGGGTCGAGCGAGATTTTGAACCCTGGTCCACCTGCTGGCATGGGTATTGCGTACACTCTGTTTATACAAGACGACACATCCTACCGTGGCGGGATTCAAGCTTGGGCCGGTTCGTGGTTTTATGGAGATCCGTTGTGGACTAGTCTCCGAAACACCGACTACATCAATGTCAATGCTGGGGACAGGGTGAGGATCACAGGATTCCTCGCCGACGCGGGACGAGGTAAGGTCGTAATCAATCACCGTCACTCGAACAACCCAGTTTTGGTTTTTACAGTCGAAGTGCTTGGCCATCCGGGGCTGCCCGATCCGGTTTTTATACCATCTGTTTCGGCCTGCAACTACTTTGATCAGACGCGTGCTGGCGGCGGAGAGTTCTATCAGACGCGTTATGCGATGTTGCACGGGCTTAATATTGTAAGCGGAAACTGGGCTAACAATTCACTTCTAACCGTTGCTGACAGTACTGGCTCGGTCGGTATGCTTTTATCTTTGATGGGTGACTTTAACGGCAAACAGCCGCCTCAGGGCAAACTGAACGTGGTTGGTATTTTCGATCAAGAGGATACAACCCTTCCGCATACTGAAGGCTACAGGTTGTGGGTCAAGAGGCAATCGGACGTGGCGCTGGCGTTGGATGCTTGTCGCCAGGTTAGGTCGCGCAGTAATGGAGAGCGGGTAGGGTTGGCCAACAAAGTCGTGTCTCGCGCGTATCCCGGCTACTTCTATATACAGGACGCCGGGCGAACGGGCGGGGTGCGAGTAGTTAGCAATCGCTCGGTTGTCCCTGGTAATGTGGTTTGCGTGCAGGGAAGTGTAACAAGTATCACGAATGAGAAAGTGGTGACGCCTACATATTTGATTGTCAACAGCGGTAGTGCTCCTAAACCGATCGGAGTAACAAGCCGCGAGCTATGGCGCATGACCGGTCTGGATGTGCGCGGCCTGCTAGTTAGGTGCGTGTGCAAGATTGGTGTTGATCAAGGTGGTGGGGTATATTCCCTGACCGATGATGCCGGAAAGACGATTTACGTGCAGACGAACGGGGTTACTCTGCCCAGCACGGGAACCAGAGTTGCTATTGATGCTGTGGTGAGTGAATTGAATGGAACACCGATGCTGCTTCTTGCATCGGGGGATGACGTGCATACGCTGGAATGATGAACGGGCACGGACAACCGGGGCGAACAACGCCGGGTTTTACTCTTATAGAGTTGCTGGTGGTCATCGCGGTCATCGCGATGTTAGCGGCTTTGTTGGCCCCGGTTCTCATTAATGCGAAATTGGGTGCAAAAGTGGCGCGGGTTCACTCGGACCTGCGCCAAATAGCAATCGCGATAGATGCGTATAAGGAAGACTGTAAGGGCTTACCACCGGTGAGGGAGTCTTGCATGTACAACTCCGCTGTGGACTACTATGATCTGCCCAAGGAGCTTTACCAAATGCGCTATCTTCCTATAAGCCGGATGCTTGACCCCTTTAACACTGTCCGTACACAAGACGGACGGGATCAGGGCCGTGCTTATAAGTATCTAGCCATAGGGTGGGGATACAGTAACAATTCCAGAACCTCGTTTGCGATGTGGATCCCGAAGGACTATCCGATAAGCAAGCAGGATTGTGCACTGTACTATATGAATAGGGGACGGATTTATCGCTACCCCGAAAGGAAACCTTGGGAAGCTCCGGTGATTTGGGCTGTATGGAGTGTCGGTCCTGCCGGCGATCCGGGTTGGCAAGAGGCCGGGCTTCGTAAGCTGCCGGTTCCGAGAAGCGAGTGGTACCCATATAACCCGAGGGGGATCATAGTTCGGCTGAGCGACGGTAGGAAATCGCCGTGAAATATTCGGCGCGAGATCTTGCTGTTGGGGGACTTTTCGGAGCGGTTGGCGTCGCGTTGCCGATCGTGTTTCATGCTGTTGGTCTCGGGAGAGCTTTTCTTCCGATGCACTTACCGGTGCTGGTGGGTGGACTTTTAGTTTCCCCGGCAGTTGCATTTGCTGTAGGAGTGGTAACCCCTCTTGTTTCGTCAGGCTTGACGGGCATGCCGCCGATGGTTCCAACGGCGTTCTTGATGACTCTCGAACTCGGAGCGCTGGCTGGAATTGCAAGTATTAGCCGGCGATTGCTTCGGCTTCCGGTGATGGTATCTGTAATTTTCGCGATGGTGGCGGCGCGAGTGATTGGAGCTTTGGAATTGCTGGCAATCGCTCCTCTGATGGGTATGAAGCAAAGTCCGGTGGTCTATCTAACGCAATCGGTAGTGTTGAGCCTGCCGGGAATCGCGCTTCAGTTAGTTGCAGCACCTATCGCAGTTGCGGCGATAAATCGGATCAGTCCAGAACAAAGATGAAACCATTTACAGACCTCGATCTTGCCAGGTCTTACCACGGTCACCTGGGACCATATCTGATCATCGGCATCAAAATGGGCAATCGTGCAGTTGCCGAGCTTGCGCCGGAGACTTGCTTCCAGTTGAGCTGCGAGGTTAGATGTCCGGAAGCGCCGCCGCCTTCGTGTGTGATCGATGGCATTCAACTCTCGACCGGTTGTACGATGGGCAAGGGAAACATCAGTCACACTGTAACACCCAACGGGGTCAGCGCCGTATTCACCAATAAAGCAACTGGTCAATCGGTTTGCCTTATGGCTAGGGAAGAATTTGTCAGTCAAGCAACCGAGTGGCTCAGGGAGTTCGGTGAAGAAAAAGCATCTCTAATGTGTTGGGAAACCGCCTCCGACGAGGTCTTGACGACGTGCGATTCGTAGATCCTGCTGGTCGTGGCCTCATATCTTCCATACATCCCTACGTTCGCGTCTATTGTGGTGGCGTGCTGTTATTGGCAGCGGCACTCCCGGACTCACCGCGACGGCTCGTGGCTACAGGTGTGATCGTGGCTTTGTTCGCTGCGGCTTCGCGAATCGGATGGCGCGTTATCGTGTGGGGAGCGATACCCGTGGTATCGCTAGTGGGAGGCGTTGGAATTCTTTCGGTCATCTCGGGGATGCGAATGGAGGAGTTTCGACTGCAGCCGGTGGTGATGTTTGCAGGAAAGTGTTACCTTGCCTACCTTGCTTCCGCTTCTCTTGCCGCAAGCACTCACTACGCTGACGCCCTGCAAGCTTTCGACCTACTGAGGGTTCCGACTCTTTTTACCTCAATCGCAGGAAGTATTTGTCGCTGGTTTCACTTGGTTTTTAGGGAGGCATCAGCAGCCAATACGGCTCGTGTTCTGCGCGGAGGCGACCGAAAGAACCGGTTGGCACAGGCTGGCGATCTTGCGCGAATTTCGGCATCAGTGATGACGTGGTCGTTCGCGCGGGCCGAGAGGGTGGCAGCTGCGATGGAGTGCAGAGGATTCCGCGGTATACTGGTGCGACTGCCAGGACGACCATTGCGCGCCAGGGATCTAATTTGGCTCGTCGCCATTTTTGCTCTCTTGGTCGGAATATGGGTGGTTCTGCAATAAAGACTCATCTCGCAATAGAAGTTTCGAACCTCAGTGTGCGCTATCCCGACGGGCGACTCGCGCTTAATGACATCTCGTTCCTAGTTGAGGTGGGCGACTCGGTGGCGGTCCTTGGAGCAAACGGGGCTGGCAAAAGTACCTTACTGCTTGCTTTGGTTGGCGTGTTGCCTGCCGAAGGCGAAATTCGCTTCGGCGAGATTGTGTTGTCTGACAAGACGTTGCGCGATGTTCGGCGAAAGGTTCAATTGGTATTTCAGGATCCGAACGACCAGCTTTTCATGCCGCTCGTGCGGGACGATGTAGCGTTTGGGCCGTTGAACTTTGGCGTGCCCAAAGATCAAGTGCCGCAGTTGGTTGACAAGTCGCTTGAGGCAGTTGGACTCTCAGGGTTCGGAGACCGTGCTCCGCACAATCTGAGCCTAGGAGAGCGGAAGCGGGCTGCGATTGCTAGTGTGCTTGCTTGCGAACCCGAGGTTATTCTTTTAGACGAGCCTTCAGCCGGTCTTGATGCTCCGGGTAGGCGGCAGTTGTTCAATCTCCTGCGCGATTTTAAAGCTACCAAGCTAATAGCTACTCATGACCTCGTGCTGGCAGAGGAACTGTGCTCCAAAGCGATTGTTCTCAAAGCCGGAAAGCTGATTACATCCGGCCCAATTAGTTCGCTACTTTCGAACGAAATGTTGTTATCGGATTGCGGGTTGAAGTGATTTGCTTTGCCGCTGCCTATAGATGATCTACTGTAAGGAATGAACTGAAACGACTCCGCAAGGACTTGCTTGGTCTAGCGTCGAATCAGTAGTAAAAATGGCGAGAGGGGTTGCACATGGAAACACAAAGAAACCCTTTGGCGATGATCGCCTACTTCATACTCGGCCTGATCATCATTGTGGTCGCGGTAAAGATAATCTTATGGGTTTTGGGTGTGCTTGCTACCCTTGTGGCTTTTATTGTGACTGTGGCGATAGTGATTGGTGTCGGGTATCTGGCATATCTAATCATTCGAGCAGTGGTCAAAAGCTCTCAATGAAGATGAAGACAGAGTTCTTTCACTCGTTCCCAGCGTCAAGATCATGTTCACTGGACGCTGCCGAGCGAGGCGCATCGAATGGGGCAAGCCTATCATTGATGAACCTCACGCTAGCTACCTCTGTCGGATCAACCCCTCGCAGTATAGCAAGATAATAGCTGACGTAGTCGCCGAGATAGACTCCATACAGCATCTTTTCTATGGTCGTTGAGCCTTTCATCTCGACCTGAAGCACGCCAAATTTGTCCAGTAGTTCGCTTGCTGCCTGCATAACGGCGAGGTTCTCGTTTGTCTTGTCGGATGGATCAGTGAGGAATACAAAAGTGGGATTGCATGCCTTTCCGTCGACGTTTTCCCATGCGCATATTTCACCGTCGGCTAGATCGGGAAACACGCCTTTGCAGGCCGGTGATTTTCCATTAGCGCCTATTTGGCTTTTCCAGCGAGCCAACACGAGCGCCCGGTAGCCGGCTGCACCGTAAATAACAGGTGTCTTGCCGAACAACGTTCGGGCGATTTGCTTGGCGGGATTGCGTTCTAAAGGCGTGTCGGCGCGTAAGAATTCCCTAGTGTTCTTCATCAATTTAATTGCGTGCGATGCCTTTTCGATAGCTCCCATCGCCAACCCGATCCGCTCAATCACTGCCAGAGGTGTGAGCATCAAATATCCAATAGCCGACCGCGATGGTTGACCCGAGGGTACACTCAGAACCAATTTGGGATCAGGCGCCAAGGCGCGAATTTTGGCTCCGGCCGTCAAGCAAACGACTTTTGCGCCCCGATCTTGTGCTGCCTTTAGTGCTCTCAGCGCTGTTTGGCTTCGCCCTGAGTGGTCGATGACGAACACAAGCGATTCGTCGCCCACGCACATCGGCATCGTGCTTACGTGTTGGCTTAGGATTGGTACTTCTGCCTCCTCCGCCAAAGCGTGGCAAACCATGTCTGCAGCCAAACCAGAGTCGCCGACTCCAACGAACAAGACCACGTTTGGTTTAACTGCGACAGGTTGCATGCCAAAGCTGCGGCCAATTCCCAACGCCGTCTCACATTGCTCAGGAAGCTCGCTTATGAGCCTGAGCATGTTCTTTCTGTCAACTTCCTGCATTGCAGTCAGGTTATTCAGGATTTCGGCGGACTCTTCTGCAGTCATCTTGTCCTCCTGTTATTGGGACCATTGCGATAGAGCACAACCTCAGCGTTTTCAGCGATTCGACGCTACGACCGGTTTGGATTATAGCAATTTAGTGCTGCTTTTCTGTGAAAGCGAGACTGAAATTACGCACTCCACACGCTGCGTATAATCGCCGAAAACCCACATCATCACAGCACTTAGTATTCATTCATTTTATTCTGCCGTAAACGGCAGGAGCGCAATCAGCCTAGCTCTCTTAATAGCTCTACTCAGAGCTCGCTGGTGTGAAGCGCAGGTTCCGGTTGTCCTGCGTGGTAGTATCTTGCCGCGGTCGGTAATGAATTTGCGCAGGCGGTTAACGTTCTTGTAATCAATATACTCGATCTTGTCAACGCAGAACGCGCAAACCTTGCGGCGAACTTTTCTATATTTCGATGGTTGTTTTTCCTTGGCGGATTGTCCGCTTTTCTTGCTTGCTGTCATGGGATTACCTCATAAGCTGTCAATTATTCGACAACCGAACAATTCGCTATTCCTCGGCAAACGGGTCATAGTCCATATCGATATCAGAATTCGGCACGAGCGGCGCGGCCATCCCGGGTTCGGGTTCGGAAATAGGTTCGGCATCGTGCGCTTGGGCATCTTTGGGCTTATCAAGGAATTGCACCTGGTCTGCTACGACTTCGGTTTTCCAGCGCCTCTGCCCGTCTTGCTGAATCCATGATCGGGTCTGCATTCTGCCTTGGATGCCGACAAGCCTACCCTTGCTCATATAGTTGGCGACGAATTCGGCCTGCTGTCGCCACGCAACGATGTCGATGAAATCGGCTTCTCGTTCGCCGCTTTCTGACTTGAACCGTCGGTCCACAGCGATTCTGAATGAACAAACCGCAACGCCGCTTGGCGTATATTTAAGCTCCGGGTCCGCCACCAATCGTCCTATGAGCACAACTACGTTCATCTGTAATTCCCTCCCGGCCGGGAAAGGCCTACCAAGACGTTACTCGGTCTGTGACTCTTCGTTTTTGGGCTTGTCTGTCGTTTGGTCTGTATCCAGCTCGTCCGCAGCCTCCACCGGCTCATCAACATGCTCTTCGGGGCCTTGCTCGGACGTCTCAGTCTTCTCTGTAACAACCGGCTCCTCTGCAAACTCTTCGGCAGCTTGCTGATCAATAGCTGTTTCTTCCGGAGCTTCATCCGATGCCGCGACCGGTTCTTCAGTCAAGGCTTCCTCTTCAGCTGCTTCCTCCAGTGATTCTACTGGAGGCTGAGGTTGCTCTATACGTGTGGTATCTACGTGCTGAGGCTCAACACGAGTAATGATGTAGCGGATGACGTCGTCGGCGATCCGCATTACTCGATCGAGCTCCTTAGCCACTGCCGGTTCTCCGTCGAAGAACATTAATATGTAAATGCCTTCCCGGCGGTCCTTGATTTCGTATGCAAGGCGCCTCTTATCCCACTTGCCGGCGGCCTTTACCACACCGCCTTGATCGGTGACTATTGTGGAATACTTTGCGACGATTGCTTCGACTTGCTCGTCGGTCAGCGTGGGGTCAACAATGTAGAGTACTTCGTAGGTACGTGTCGTGATGTCCACCTCCCCTTGGGCTAAAATTGGTCCCGAGTCAGGCTCGGAACGGAGAGTACGCGCCAGTAATACTTACTCTGGCGCGACGCATTTTTCAATTAGACGGCTCATTATATCATGTCGGGCCGCCATCCGCAACCATATCTTGCGTGGAGTCGAAATCATCGAAGCCGAAGTTTCTAGCTAGGAGGCTGTTCGGAGGCTGTTGCGATGGGATGCAGGTCCAGCGCTTCCGGATATTCTACACTGAGTAAACAATCGGGGGTGCAGCGTTTTAGTTAGCGCAGCTTTTATGAAAGCGCAGCGCTATATGTTGCTGGTGCGTGCCCTGCCCATTAACACCTATAGCTTTCTGACTAGTGTCCACGCGAGCGGTAGCGACGCGAGCATTATTGCGCCTACAATCACCGTTGAGACTACTTCTTGCCTTGTAAGTTTGAATTTACCCCAGTTAGCGGCCACCACGGCGAGCGCTAGTAAGATTAGTGCGGGTAGGGTAGGCAGCAGTCCGAAGACCACCGACAGCATTCCGAGTGTCATCGCTCCAAACACGAACCAGTAGTTACGCGGGCCGTTTAGCCCCAACCTATGGACCGCTGCAAACACGAGGGCCATAAACAGAAAGTCGCCCGGGCCAATCATGGTTCGGGGCACGAAAGACCCTGTCCCGACATGTGGTATCGGTGCGGATACCGCCGCCACCACTTCCGGCGCCTTTTCTAGCACAGCCGACACCGGTCCGCGCGTGACAGTCCAGAAGTCGATATATGCCGCAAACATAACCACCGGTAGCAACAGGTTGCGGTCGCGCACACGCAGACTAACCAGGTAGCCAATGCTTGAGGACGCCAGCATAATACCGGCGAACATAGGCATTCTTAATACACTTGGATATGTGGCCATCAGGACGAGTGTTTCGAGCAGATTGGGATAACGGCCCATTCTGACTGTTACTTCCGACTGCCACACCATAGCTAGAGCCGCGCCTGCTATCAAGGCTATGCTCCCGGCAAGTATCAATGTGCACTGATACCACGTCATGTCAAATCGCGCGTAAAAGTATGCTATTGCGATTTGAACTGCCATAAACGCAACCGTCGGCGCGCCTGTGAGCACAAGTCCCACAAAGCTCAGAATTGTTCCAATGTCGTCCGGTGCGAACGGTGTCGCGGTGTTGAGAAAGCCGGTAATCACGGGGATGAACGTTGCCTTTGGCACGGTCAACCACAGGACAAAGTATCCAGCAATCGCTCCCGCAAGACACAACCCAGTAGACTTTTTTGCCAACAAGTGATCTCCCGAGGGTCTCAAACGTCTTTGGACTGCGGCGCTTTAGCGCCGCTTTTTGCGTCCCAACGCCAAATTAGGTGACACAAATCGGCGTAAAGCGCCGCAGTCTAGGTGCAATTACTTGTTGTCTTTGACAACGATTATAGCACAAGGGTACAATGGGGTTGTGAGTTGGGAGTATCGGTTGAAAATGACAACCTACCCGGTATCCCAAATACGATTCCTGGTCTTCCAGGTTCCACTTCCTTATCTGCGGAGGAGACCGTGAGCCGGATACGAGTTGTGATTGCCGACGACGAGCCAATCATACGAATGGACCTCAAGACGCTTCTTGAGGAGATGGGACACGAGGTAGTGGGTGAGGCAGCCGACGGTCAGAAGGCCCTCGACATGGCACGTTCGATGAGGCCTGATGTCGTAATCCTTGATATCAAGATGCCCGTGATGGATGGGCTAGATGCCGCCAAAATCATTTCGGAAGAGAAAATCGCACCCGTCGTTTTGCTCACTGCCTATTCCGACAAGGATCTCATCGAACGCGCCAAGGACGCCGGCGTATTCGGTTACCTCGTAAAGCCTTTCCAGGAATCCGATCTGCTGCCAGCGATCGAGATAGCCATCGCTCGCTATTTGGAGATGCAGGAACTCGAGTCCACTGTCGGCGACCTCGAGCAAAAACTCGAAACTCGAAAGCTTGTCGACCGCGCCAAGGGAATCCTTATGGACAGGTTTAAAATGAGCGAGGCCGACGCTTTCCGCCGCATTCAACAGCAGAGCATGAATCAGCGCCGTTCCATGAAGGAGATCGCCGAGGCTATCATAATAGCTCACGAAATATAAAGTCTCGAGGTCCTGAAACTAGCCAATACTAGCGAACGGGGTTTAGATTACATTTCTTAAGGCGGAGTTTGGCTTTATAGGAACTCGGGTCGTCGATGAGACTCCCCGCTTTGTTCATGATGACATCTGGCTCAACGAGCTATTCTGAGCAAAGCGAAGATTTTGCAGGTGCAAAATGAGTAAGCATCTGACTCTGCTTTGTGTTTTCGTCTATTTCATGCTTTCGTGATGGATTTATGACTCCCGGGAGAGTGCGCAAAGCCGAAGAGCAAGAGGCAACAAAGCCTTCGCCCGAGCAACTTTCGCCTGAGCGGGAGCTTGAAATCCTGCGGGCGCGGGTGACTGATCTCGAGAGGCGCGTTGCCGAGGCCAATCTCGAAGCTGATGCTCTTCGTGAAATCGGTCAAGCAATTGGCTCGATGCTAAACATCGACGATATGCTTCGTCGCATCGCCGAGATCGTTGTCGAGGTTACCGGGACCGATCTCTGCCTTATCTATCTTCTAGATGACAGCGGCAAGCAACTGATTCTACGCGGAGCGAGCGGGGAAACCAAAAACGTCATCGGCAAGATAAGACTCAAGGTAGGAGAAGGAGTTACTGGTTGGGTTGCTCAGCAGGGAACTCCTGTGGTTCTGCCGCGTGAGGCTTGGCGCGACGAACGATTCAAGCCGATTCCTATACTTTCCCAGGATAGTTACCAGTCGATGTTATCGGTTCCGCTTCGCGGTCGGAGCGGTTTGGTGGGCGTGATCAATGTGCGCACCAATCCACCTCACGAGTACACAGAAGTCCAGATCAGACTTTTGGAATCGATAGCCAGGCAGGTTGGGGGTGCAGTCGAAAACTACGAGAACTATCGCCGCGCCGAACAGCGAGCCTCTCGCCTATCGACACTTTCGGAGATCAGCCACACGATCACCTCGGATATGTACCTCGAGGAGATTCTCCAGCTCATCGTTGCGATGACC
>JAOAGX010000303.1 GCA_026415535.1 Armatimonadota bacterium
AATACCGCCGGTCCTCTGGACGATATGTGCCAGTTGCAGTATAACCTGCCGCCGGAAAACACCATCGTTACATGGGTTACCGATCACCGCGATTGCGAGGGCGGACTGCCAGCAGCAGGAAGCAAAGATATTGTGCTGTTGCTCAGCGGTACGGCGAAGCCGGGGGATTCGCGCATTATCAAGCAAAAAATGACCGGCAACGACTCCAACTTCAGCAATGCGGGGCAGAACAAGTTCTGGTGCCTGGATTGAGAAGTGCTTTGCTGACGCCTGGTGCGAGGGGATTTACCACTTACGGCTAAAGCCGTGAGAAAGAGGTAATAGATACTGTGCCTGCAACCGACGGAGCGAGAGGAAGAGGCTTGGCGATAGGCAATCAGGTGAGATGCTTCGCTAACGCTCAGCATCACAGGCGTGGTCGTTTATTGTGTCATTCTGAGCGCAAGCGAAGAATCTCGTTGGCTCGAGACAGGGAGATGCTTCGCTTTTGGCTCAGCAGGACAGGGAGACGGCTCGGCAGGAGCCTCGCCCTCCAAACCTTTTGTCGTTCTGCCCTTTGTCATTCTGAGCGAAGCGAAGAGTCTCGGTCTGGAGATGCGACAAGATGCTTCGTTAACGCTCAGTATGACATAGGGAAAATGGCAAACCCACCATACGCGAGGCGGTGGAGGCGAACATGAGAAAAAACACGAGAACAACCGCTTTTTCGCTAGTTGAAGTGCTCGCGGCGATAGCCGTGCTGACCATTGGCATTC
>JAOAGX010000304.1 GCA_026415535.1 Armatimonadota bacterium
GCTCTGATCAACCACTTGTAATAACGCCTCCTCAATCCGAAAGGCTTACTACTAAAACGCAACCCCGAAGAAATATTCAGGCGAACATTACGCGATCCGCGCTATGAAACACAGCCATCTCATTTGAACAGTAGTTCTTTGAACTTTGGTTCCCGTACCAAATGATACCCAAAACCTCACCTACTTGGTACGTACGACGGGCATCCAATTGAATCGTATGGAGCACAAGCGAAGAACACTACACGCGAAGTGTGGCATGAACCGCAGGAAAAGAAAAAACCCACGAAGGCCTGAGCCTTCGTGGGTTCACCTGGTGGAGCAGAGGAGATTCGAACTCCCGACCTCATCCGTGCGAAGGATGCGCTCTCCCAGCTGAGCCACTGCCCCACGGGGTGTAGTTACACGTCGCATTGTTATTATACCATCGCCCAAAGCAAAGTTCAACACACCCAGACCAGGAGCAAGCAATCTAGAAGATGCCACCACCTGAGATTGAACTTGGGTTGCTTCCTCGAATCGTTCCTCCTCCGCCGAGACAAGTTCATGGAGGCGGCGGGTGGAAAGACGTCGAATTTTTGGAATCCTGCCCGTTACTATAATCTACTTCTAAGCTTGTGACTCAGGCATTCACCTGTTTGCCATCAAGCAGTTCCCGTCGCCTGCAAATACAAAAGCCCACACTGCACATTCCGCTGCAAGAACTTGACGCAGGTTGATAAGGTG
>JAOAGX010000305.1:0-282 GCA_026415535.1 Armatimonadota bacterium
GAACCAGGTAGGCAAAATCCGGTATATAGTCCACAATTTGCGCACCTGCAGCTTCAATTCGCGCCTTTTGGTCCGGCAATATTGGCCCCTTGAGCGCGACAAGGTAGTAACCAGCTCCGAAACCGTAATCAGGTGCTTGAGTCAAGGTGCGAAAAGTCGTAGTGCTCGTGTCGATAACACCCGATTTGAGATACAACACGGACGCAACGGAAACTTTACAGAAAACGACTGAAAAACTTGCAGCGAGCATAACTGCCATTGCTGACCTTTTCACTCTACAGC
>JAOAGX010000305.1:292-708 GCA_026415535.1 Armatimonadota bacterium
CTACAGCCTCCTGGTTCGACAAACCTGGCGACCCGCCACAAGCTTGAGGGATTTACCCAGCCTCAACAGGTGATAAAACACGACATTAGGTTGTTACAACAAAATCGCTTTACAAGGAGATTCTTCGCTGCGCTCAGAATGACGCATTAACAGAATGACATATCACCGGAATTACGTATTGTCAGAATGGCTTGTCAGAATGACGTATCATCAGGACGGCTTGTCATCAGAATGACGTAACCTCGACCTTGCTTGTTCTAAACGCAGCGAAGAATCTTCCGATACCAAATAGCACCCAAAGCGATGCACGTCTTGACAGAGTTTGTGACGGGTAGGACAATATAGTCGACGAAGGGCGAGATTAAACAGGCCTACGGGAGGAAATCAATGGCCGAGATCATATACTTGGACCACGC
>JAOAGX010000306.1:0-430 GCA_026415535.1 Armatimonadota bacterium
CTGTTTTACAGCCTCAGTAGCTGCATTGAACACCTTCATAAAACTCACCGGACCGCTTGCAACCCCGCCTGTAGAATTAACTGTTGCACCTTTGGGTCTTAGTCTTGAAAAACTAAATCCTGTACCACCACCGCTTTTATGTATAAGTGCAGCATTTTTTATGGACTCAAAAATTCCTTCCATTGTGTCTTCAATAGGAAGCACAAAACACGCACTCAACTGTCCTAATGGTCTTCCGGCGTTCATCAGCGTCGGGGAATTTGGAAGAAATTCGAGGTTCGCCATTATTTCATTAAACTCATTTTCAGTAGCCTTTAGTTCTGCAAGCGATGCAAAATCCCTATCCGCTTCCGCCACAGCCCTGGCTACCCTTCTAAACATACTATCGGGATCCTCAAGAAGTTTACCGTTTTCATCCTTTGTTAAATAC
>JAOAGX010000306.1:440-677 GCA_026415535.1 Armatimonadota bacterium
ATAGATTCATAGAAAAGCCTCCTAAATATAAACTCAGGTATATAATTGTACATCGCAAATCCTGTATATCCGGCAGTTGGAGTAGAAAATAAATAAATCAAAATTGTCGAAAAAATGCTTAATACTTTTATAAGTTATAAACAATACATCAGTATATAATATTACTGAATATATAAAATTATCACTATATTTTGTGTTCCAGCATTAACCTAACACTGTATATTGTATCATCTATGT
>JAOAGX010000307.1 GCA_026415535.1 Armatimonadota bacterium
CAGAAGGAGCAGACTGGCGATGCGGACTTAACAAACGAAGGTCAAACAGGGTTCGGTGACTGCTATGGAGTCAAGAGAGTTGGTTCTAAAACACTAGTCATTAGCGAATATGATCCCAAGGGTAATATTGAGGCACAGGCAATGGAAAGTTGGCCGGGAGACAGCTGGAAGCGTTTCCATTACCTATACTTCCCCGGCCCTCACAATGGCAAGGCCAACATACTGTTCTTTGATGGTCGAGTAGCTTCATTTAGCGATTGGACTCCAGGAAGGATGACATTCAATCCAGCGTCTACATATTAAATGGGCATTTTATAATTCTTGCCAAAAAAAGCCTCCCTTTTGGGGAGGCTTTAATTATCTTTTATCTTATTTCTATGGTAGCGGAGGTCGGGCTCGAACCGACGACGCCCCGGGTATGAGCCGGGTCCTCTAACCAGCTGAGGTACTCCGCCACCCTCCTTATTTATAATACCAGAATCAGTTGCGAAACGTCAATTACAATAAACCGCTAGCTGTGCCTAGATTTTCCGCTGTGCTCAGGGTCCTCTTCGTCGTGATGGAATACCGGGAGATAGTCACGCCATACCTCGTTTTGAATACCGGCAATGAACTTTGTTAGGCTGATGAAGGGAACATACGTCGGCTTCCGAGGCTTTTGACGCAGCCGGAATCC
>JAOAGX010000308.1 GCA_026415535.1 Armatimonadota bacterium
CTTCCGGGATGACGCACGTGATCTTGCCCGTCGCTATTTCGTCGAGTGCGATCGTAAGCGGATTCTTCGAATCCGTTTCAACTAGCGGTGGTGCTCCGCTTTTTATCTGTTTGGCCCGCTTAGCGGCAAGTGTAGCCAAAGCGTATCTGTTTCCCCAGTTCTCGAGCTTATCCATCGATGGAAATATCATTTGCTCTCGCCCTTACCTCGTATATCTATTTTCCTATGATACCCAAACAAAAATTATACCGTCGCACCCGAATATCGGTCAACCCAAATCGAAGTTTATATAGGTTGTCGCGATAAAGTCGTTTTCGACCTTTGGGAGATTCTTCGCTGCGCTCAGAATGACAGGAAGGATGAAGCATAGAGATTCTTCGCTTACGCTCAGAATGACGGGAGGACGAGGCACAGATATTCCTCGCAATGTTCAGAATGACGTATTGCGACGCTAGATTCTTCGCTAGGCTCAGAACGACGCACTGTAAACTCTGGAAATCTTGGAGTGCTGTGTGGTTGATCCACAGCTTTGAGACGAACTTTTCATCGGAGCAAAAGCTCCGGTTCACAGAGCATTCCAGGCACTCGGTTCGAAGCCTCAAGACTCATTGGTGCTACGAATAATTTGAGTCCGCAAAACTGAGCACATACCGATTACCCTAATAC
>JAOAGX010000309.1 GCA_026415535.1 Armatimonadota bacterium
CTCTATGCCCGACTGCGCGATGAGTCGGTTGATCCAGTGGCGCTTTATCAGTCCCGCTATGCCGGCGAGCCCTTCATCGATGTCATGGCCGACGCCACCCCGGATACCCGCTCGGTGCGCGGCTCAAACTGCTGCCGGATCGCCGTGACCCGGCAGGGGCGCACGGTCATCGTGCAGGCGGTGATCGATAACCTCATCAAGGGCGCCTCAGGTCAGGCGGTCCAGAATATGAACCTGATGTTTGGGCTCGACGAGACCCTAGGGCTTGATGAGTTGGCGCTGTTCCCCTGAGAAGGTCATCTGGCGCCTCGCGCGGCTGGCGTAGATACAAGACCCTGGCTGGGCTTGAAGATCGGCCTTGCCGGACCTAGGATCGAGGTCCAATCGATTTAGATTGCAGGTATATCGCAATGAACGGCGGAGGGCACATGAACACTACGACCGAGACCCCCCCCCTCATCTTTACCTCAGCGGCGGCCGCTAAGGTGGCGGAATTGATGCGCGAGGAGGGCAACCCCGCCCTGATGTTGCGCATCTATGTCCAGGGCGGCGGCTGCTCGGGCTTCCAGTATGGCTTTACCTTCGAGGAGGAGGTCCAAGAGGGTGACACCGAGGTGGAGACCGATGGGGTCAAGCTCTTGATCGACCCATTAAGCC
>JAOAGX010000310.1:0-350 GCA_026415535.1 Armatimonadota bacterium
GATAGCAGGTAAGCTCTTAGGTGTCCGTTGTCTTGGCTGTTTCGGCTATCTGAATGCATAAACTTGACAACTGACGGGGAAGACTTGCGGCGTGAGTTGATAGGCGATATATAAGGCCTTTATGATTGGGAAAAATGGAGGGAGCACAGTATAAAGATTTCTCTATATTGCTCCGATAATTGGAGTACAGATAAAAAGGCGTAGGGACGAAAAGGGCAAACTCTTCGAAAGAAGGGGACGCAAAGCCGAGCGGGGCTAAATCCCGCGATAAGTCGGGACATGCCGGCCGGGCTGCCGTTTCCGGAAAGCGGGGGGTTTGCTTTTTTTGTCGCCAGGTGGTAGCATAAAAG
>JAOAGX010000310.1:360-637 GCA_026415535.1 Armatimonadota bacterium
GGCGGAATCAATTAGAGCGTTGGCAGACAGAGAAAAGAGAGAAGAAAAGATCCTACCTGAGGTTCGACCCAGAAGGGCACTCGATTTGCGGGAAGGGTCCGAGAGGCAACTATCTCCGTTGGAGCGAGGCATAGTTGTGGCGAAGCGTGCCTTGATAAACGTACCGGACGTGCGTGAGGACCTGGTTAGCGAATTGAAGGAGTGCATAGATAGCGGAAATTACAAGGTGAGTTCGGAAGAAGTCGCTGAAATGATGCTTCGTCGCTTGTCGGCGGAC
>JAOAGX010000311.1 GCA_026415535.1 Armatimonadota bacterium
GCCAATTCCGTTACATCCCATCTCAAGTCCATCGCTGAGTCAGGAAAGCCGATCCCCGACTCGGACGTGGACGCGATAGTGGTAGACATTTGACCTGATCCTCTGATCTCTCGGGATTTGTCACCACCTCGGACGCACGCAGAGCTGGCACGTTGTTCAAACCGTGCAGGCATTAGGTTTAAAACGCTCGTTTGGCAACAAAACGCCAACGGGAGCTGGAGCGCGAAACCATAATCAATTCCTCCTGGCAGAGATTCTTCGCTTCGCTCAGAATGACGGACTGAGAGAGTGACGAAGCGAGAGAATTGGCAAACTGAGAGAATGACTAATCGAGAGAATTGATGAACCGAGAAAGTGGTGAACTGAGAGAGTAACGAACTGAGAAAACGGGGAACTGGCTGAATGGCAAACTGAGTAGCCTGTTATTATAAGCGCGACAACACTTTAGTGCGGTACTAGATTTTTCATTCTCTCTCCGAGATTTGACGAGCAGCATTTTCAACCGTGGAAACACAAACTCTGGACATACCGGTAGTTTGGCCGGAATATTTCGAGGACTGTGAGCAATGCATCGAGCGGCTCAAGGAAGCACTTGAGAGCATGGGGGGCATGCGCAGGGTCGTGGTGCACACC
>JAOAGX010000312.1 GCA_026415535.1 Armatimonadota bacterium
GAATGACGGAGAAGATGACACCTGGATTCTTCGCTTGCGCTCAGAATGATGATGTCATTAGTCAGAATGACGGCTTCTCATCATACTGAGAAAAACGTGCCATCCTGATCGAAAATTGTTGCCCTGAGCAAAAAGTCCCATCATGAACGAAAAGTGCCGTTCCGAGAAGAAAGTCATCCTGGTCGAAGGGCGTCACCCTGAGTGAAAAACGTCATCCTGGTCAGAAAGTGTCACCCTGAGCAAAAAACGTCATCCTGGTCAGAAAGTGTCACCCTGATCGAAAAATGTCATCCTGGCCGGAAAACGTCATCCTGAGCAGAAAGCGTCATTCTGAGCAAAAAACGTCATTCTGAGCAAAAAACGTCATCCTGAGCAAAAAACGTCATCCTGAGCAAAAAACGTCATCCTGAGCGAAGCGAAGGATCTCCTCAACACTAGTCCCTCATTGGAGTCGGGAAAGCTGGTCGGGTAGGATCAGATTGTCCGTATTCCCCACTGGCTTCCTCCCTGCAAACAATTCGACTAAACTGTACAGCTTATTACCCTCGCGAACAAAATAGGGGACAGAATCGTCCAATAAGTGTAGAATCGATAGCACATAATGCACCAGTTCAGGC
>JAOAGX010000030.1 GCA_026415535.1 Armatimonadota bacterium
TCAGATGTGTATAAGAGACAGGCTTAGGGTGTCCACTAGGCATCAAGTCGTCATCCTGAGCGGAGCGAAGGATCTCTTTATGACGCTGTGTTTCACACGGAGCCTCGAGAGCAGGGGATCACGTGGCATTCCGAAGTCACAGTGCGCGTCTCCGAAGGTTTATCGGACACGACGAAAGCATGCGGAGTATGCAACTTCAGTTGCGTCTTCAAAAAAGCGGCGCCGAATCGCCGCACTCCATATTATTTGAACAGTATCAAATCGCTCAAAACTCTGAGTCTGTGTTTTATCGCACTGGCTTTGCCTGAGCAATTTGCTTGACAACTGAGCCAAACTGGTGTAAACATAAGAATCGGGAGGGCTGAACGCGATGGGAGAGATCGCTGCTGTTATCTCTGATCTCGCCGACTGCCGGGAGTTTGTTTGTGTCCTTCCCGACAATGCGTCCGTATCTGCAGTGGCCGGTCGCCTGGCCGAACTGGCTCGTTTTCCTCGTGCGGGACCGCAAGGCGAAGCAATTCGTTATGGACTGATACCCAAGTGCGGGCCGGAGGTCGATCCCAATTCCACCCTGCGCAAGATAGACCTGCCAGAACCGCTTTCGCTCAGGCTTGTCCCCGAACTGACAATAGGAGCAAAGCAAGCCGGACTGCCAATACCCGAGGAACAACCTTTTTACGAACCGCCGCCCCGTGTTGCCGTTGTGCAAGAACGGTGTCTTTTGCACGATGAAGAACTGAGCCGGAAGCCCGACATTGCGATTGACGCTACGGCTCATCGCGAAATCGAACAGTTTGCCCAACGCGACAGGCTGGCCGAATGCGGTGGATTGCTCCTAGGTACTGTGGAAGTTGAGCAAAAGGCAAGGCTTATTCACATTAAGGCTGTCGCACCTGCTGTCGGCGCAATCGAGACGCGCACGAACTTTAAGATTACATTCAAAGCCTGGAAGTCGATGTTCGACCTCCGCGACGCCGAATATCCTGATCTTCGCGTGCTCGGCTGGTTCCACGCGCATGCAGGATGGGGAGTGTTTTTGTCGGAGATAGATCTTTTTGTTCACGAAAGGTTTTTCCCGCATCCGAATATGGTCGCATTCGTGATAGACCCAACAGTTGGCGGCGAAAGCTTTTTCTACTGGCGAGATGGACAAGTGGTCCAGTGTCCTACTTATAGTTTGTTTGGTCTTCCCCATCAAACGTCCGCTTCCAAGCGCTTTGGAAGGAGGCGAGTCGTCGTGGTCGGAGCATGTGCGGCCGCGGTTTTGGGTGTTGGGTTGTATGCTGGAATAGCTGTTCCACGTATGTCGCCTCCGAAGCCAGCTGCGGTTGCAGCAAGGCGTTCGGTTCCAATTGGCGTTCCGAAATCACTAGAGCCGAGAGCTAAGATTTACGTTCTACGTGAAGGAGAGACTTTGTGGGATTTATGCGGTCGCTTTTATAATGACGAGACGCTCGGTATTGCCCTTGCTTGGTACAACAGAATACACGAACCCAGGCGTGTTCGAGTCGGTACACGGATCACTCTTCCTCCGGTGGAGGAGCTTAAGAAAATGAGGCGTTAGTGGGACTCGTTAGGCTGCTTCCACCAAGTCTGCACCGGGCATTTCTCTCGACCACGAAAGGATATCACTACATCTGTTAAGACCTTCCCGCACCCTGACGACGACGTAATCGATTTCGCTAACCGGTAGCCTGGCGATTTCCGCAACTTTCCTCAAACTGATCTCGGTGTTGGAGCCGACTATGTAACTTCTTGTAAGTCGTTTGGCTAGCATGTTCGCTGCTTGGACGGCAATAGCCATGTCATAGTGGTCGTCTGCAATAGATGGGTTGTGGTGGTAGGCTATGCCGGCTCTGAGTTTAGGTGGAAAGTCCCACTCCTTTGCGAGTTCGGCGCCGATCCCGGCATGATCGGTGGAAAGCACGCTTTTCTCGGCTCGTGTCATCTCGTAGCCGTATTCGCGGCAGATGTCAACTATTTGGACAAACTTTTGCGGCAATGCTCGGGCAATGATGAGTTTCCCCACGTCGTGCAACAAGCCCGCTACAAATGCTGCTTCCATTTTGCTGGCGGCGCCGCGCACGATTCGAGCATATATGGCCTCGGTTGCCAGGGCGCAAGTTACGGAGTGGGTCCACATGTCTTGCCAACTAAACCCGGGAAACATTTGCTTAGGAAATAGCGCTTCGATCACCGACGCTGAAGCGGCCAAGTTTCTTACAGACGAGAATCCCAGCGAAACAACGGCCTCGGTAACTGTTTCGGCCTTCCTCAAGCGGCCGTAGTAAGCAGAGTTTGCAATGCGAAGGACCTTGGTGGCCAGCGACTGGTCAAGCATTACAACACGGGCTACTTGTTCGGCTGTGGCGTTTTCATCGCTGGTTATCTGGATGATGCGCGCCAAGGCGGCGGGCACGCTCGGCAGATCGATCCTGCCGGATGAACGACCAAACATACCCATATTCCTGTAGATTCATCCGTTCGGCTGCCTGTGTTTTGAAGTGCAGCCCATGGGCTTTTTCCGTGATTTTAGCTTTCCTAACAACGAGTATTTCAACCATTGAATGCTTCAAAAGTTCGATGAGGCGAATTTTACCTCTTGCGATAGTCGTAATTATGCTCGTTATGATGGCAAATTCGACCTGTCTTGCGTTTAGCTTGTTCATCGCCAGGGTGATCACGTTGTCAGAGTTTTTGTTTTTGCGTTTTTTTGCTGTTGGTGGTGGAAGTTGTGGATTCGCCTAAAGAAACGGCGAATCCATTATTTTGGTTTCGTTTTGGCGGTTGTGCCTTGGTTGTTGTGGCAAGGTGTGTGGCCTGGTGATTCCTTGGACGACGATAGCTCAATATAACCCAACACCGTATCATGCAGCCTTGTGTTGGTTGGATTAGTGAGGAGTTGCTACTTAATAACCTCAGTCACCATGTCCACGCTGGCCGCGCGGCGTTGCAGCTTGCGCTGGTTTTTGGTTGATTGGTATTGAGCCTTGCAAAAAACTGTTGACACGGCTATTCTCCGAGCCCTATAATTACCGAAATCGCAAAGCGCCTTTAACTGCAGCCCCGTGAGGCTCAGAAGGCCGAGAGTCAGTATGATATTGGCACGCGTCGCAAGCAAGAGCCTTCTTGCCGTCTCACGGGCAGGGAGGCTTTATTTGTAATGAGCGTAACCAGAGTAATGGATGAAGAAGAAATCCGGCGTGCCCTGATCCGAATTGCGCACGAGATCATCGAGCGCAACAAGGGGGCACAGAATCTGGTTGTGATTGGCGTGCAGTCGCGAGGCGTGCCTATGGCTAAACGGCTTGCCAAGCTTATTAGCGAGATCGAAGGTGTCGAGGTGCCAATGGGCAGCCTCAACGTCGCGTTGTATCGCGACGACTTCGCAACTCGCTCCGCCCGCACGATCAGCGCGAGTGACATCCCCTTCGACGTGACGAACAAAACTGTGATTCTCGTCGATGAGGTCCTGTTTACGGGTCGAACTACTAGAGCGGCGCTGGACGCCATTATGGACCTCGGTCGGCCGGCGGTGATTCAGCTTGCGGTTCTGGTCGATCGGGGGCATCGCGAATTGCCGATTCGCGCAGACTACGTCGGTAAGAACCTACCGACCTCGAAAAAGGAACGTGTGGATGTCCACTGGGTAGAAACCAAGGGCGAAGACGCGGTGATGATTGCAAAGTAGGTGACTATGCAACTCAAACGCAAAGACATACTTGGCCTGCAAGATATGACGGCGGAGGAAATTGGTCTAATACTTGACACGGCCGAGTCGTACAAAGAGATACTTTCAAGGCCGGTCAAAAAGGTGCCGATATTGCGTGGCAAGTCGATTTGCACGCTGTTTTATGAAAATTCTACGCGCACCCGGTGCAGTTTTGAGCTCGCGGCCAAGATAATGAGCGCTGACACCACTAGCGTCTCGGTAAGCGGGTCGTCGATTCAGAAGGGCGAGTCGTTCAAGGATACTCTCCTGACACTTGAAGCGATGGGGATGGATCTGTTTGTGATTCGTCACAGTGCGAGCGGGGCACCGCACTTTGCTGCGCGGGTGGTCAAGTCGGGTGTTGTAAATGCGGGCGATGGAATGCACGAGCATCCTACCCAGGGCCTGTTGGACATGCTTACTATTCGCGAGAATAAGGGTCGAATTGAGGGGCTGAAAGTTCTAATCGTGGGCGACATTATGCACAGCCGGGTGGCGCGGTCGAACCTTTGGGGGCTTTCGAAGATGGGTGCGGAGGTACGCATATGCGGTCCTGCTACACTGTTGCCTGTAGGCGTTGACAAGTTGCCAGTAAAAACTTATACAGACCTAGACGAGGCTATCGACGGCGTGGACGTGGTCAATGTCTTGAGAATCCAGCTAGAACGAATGGACCGCGGGTTCTTTCCGTCTATTCGAGAATACTCGAAGTTTTACGGAGTAAGCAAGACCCGACTAAAGCGGGCGAAGCCCGATGTATTGGTGATGCATCCAGGTCCAATGAACCGCGGAATCGAAATCACGCCAGAAGTTGCCGACGGCGAGTTTGCCGTGATCACGGATCAGGTGACGAACGGTGTAGCGGTCAGAATGGCGCTTCTGTATTTGTTGTTAGGAGGTGGGGGAAGTGTTGTTAGTGCTTAGGGGAGGTCGCGTCATTGATCCATCGCGGGGGGTTGATGAGGTTACCGACGTTATAATTCGTAACGGCCATATCCAGTACATTGGTCCATTTAGCCCACCTACCAACGGCAGTTCCCTTCTTGTCAATAGGGGGCAAAAAGAGGTTCCCAACTCTTTTCCCTCCCAGGAGACGACCAACATAAAGTTCTACGACTGTGCCGGCCTCGTAATCACGCCCGGCTTTATCGACATGCACGTTCACCTTCGCGAACCTGGCTTCGAACACAAAGAAACGATTGCAACAGGAACTGAGGCTGCAGCAGCGGGTGGTTTCACAACTATTGTTGCGACGCCTAACACGAAACCCGCCGTAGACAATCGGGCGGTAGTTGAATATGTGCTCGAGCGGGGCAGGGCAGCGCTCGTAAACGTGCTCACGACCGGTGCGGCTACCAAGTGCAACGAGGGAGCGGAGATGGCCGAGATTGGTGATATGGTGGAGGCTGGAGCCGTTGCTATCTCGGATGACGCGTTTCCTCTGCAAAGTGCAGATCTTATGCGCCGTGTTATGGAATACGCAAAAATGTTCAACATACCTGTGCTTGCGCACTGCGAGGACAAGTCTATGACACGCGACGCAGTGATGAACGAGGGGGTCACGTGCACTGTCCTCGGTCTCCGCCCATGGCCTCGGCAGGCCGAGGAGATTATGATCTGGCGCAACATACTTCTGGCTGATCTCACCGGTTGCGCACTTCACGTTCAACATGTGACCACAGCGGGCGGAGTGGAAGCAATCAAATGGGCCAAATCGAGGGGGATTCGTGTTACCTGCGAAACCTGTCCGCAGTATTTTTCTTTAACGGATGATGCTTTGACTTCTTTCGATACGAACGCTAAGTGCAATCCACCCCTCCGAACCCAGGCTGACGTGGACGCCATCAAGGCGGGGCTTGCCGACGGCACGATAGACGTTATCGCGACCGATCACGCACCTCACGCGCGCGAGGACAAAGAGGTGGAAATGCAAGAAGCGGCCTTCGGGATGGTTGGGCTTGAGACCGCGCTTTCACTCGTGATAACAAATTTGGTCAAATCTGGCGTATTATCAATCGGGGAAGCAATTGAGAAAATGACCGCTGCTCCCGCGCGCGTGCTGGGACTTTCAAGCGGTGCTCTCATTGAAGGCGGTTCGGCTGACATCACCGTGATCGATCCCGAAGCAAACGTGACTATACGCAGCTCAGAATTCAAGTCACTCGGCCGCAACACACCGTTCGAAGGGTTCGAGTTAGCGGGTAGGGTTGTGGCGACTATCGTTGCTGGCGAGGTTGTTAGCGGCGAGCTACGTTGCGGCGAGTTGATGATGGAGAAAAAATGACCCTATACCAGCAAATTTATGATGCCGGCTGTATCAAGTTCGGCGAGTTCAAGCTGAAGAGCGGGATAATCTCGCCTGTGTACGTGGACTTCCGTGGACTGGTGTCTAAGCCGGTCCTGCTGTGGGAAATTGGGAAGGCGTTGGCAGAGTGCGCGCGGGATATTGGTTGTGACAGAATCGCGGGAATCCCCTACGCAGGTATCCCGCTGGGGGTTGCAGCTGCACTTGCGGGCGATATTCCGATGATCTATCCGCGCAAAGAGGCCAAACAGTACGGCACAGGCAAGCTCATCGAGGGCGAGTTCCAACCGGATGAGAAGGTCTTGGTGATCGATGACATCATCACCGATGGCGCTTCTAAGATCGAAGCCATTGATCCGCTCAAGGAAGCAGGATTGATCGTGACCGATGTGCTGGTGGTGCTCGACAGGGAGCAAGGCGGAGCAAAGATACTCGAGCGCGCCGGTTACAAACTCCACTCGCTCGGCAAGCTATCCGAGGTTCTGGATGCGCTCGTTATGTCAGGCAAGTTGGATGCGGAAATGAGGGCTAGAGTTGCCGATTTTATTGCGGCTAACCAGTTTGATTGAGACCATGTCACTTTTTATTTGGCCGTGAGGTCTAGGTGAGGAGTTACCGCGAAAGTGCGAATGCCACAAAAGAATGTGTTCGAAGCGAACGGTTCTTAGGGCTTTCGCCTGTTTTGCGTTTTTGCTGTTAGATCTACGGAGGTTCCTTTTTTGAAAGCAACCCTTCTTTTAGAAGACGGCACGGTATTCGAAGGCGAGTCGATCGGCGCGCCCGGAACAACGATTGGCGAGGTTGTGTTCGCTACCGCCATGACTGGTTACCAGGAGATGTTGACGGATCCATCGTTCGCCGGGCAGTTGCTTACGCTTACGTATCCACTTGTTGGCAACTACGGTGTTAACCCAGAAGATGTCGAGTCGAGCAAGATTCAGGTCGAGGGATTTATCGTTCGCGAGCTTTGCGAGACGCCGTCCAATTGGCGTATGAGTATAAGTCTACGGGATTATCTTGCACACAACGGCATAGTATCGATGCAAGGTGTGGATACTCGTGCACTCACTCGACACTTGAGAGTGCGCGGAGTAATGATGGGAGCAATGTCCACTGAGCTGACCACCACCGAGTTAAAAGCCGAGCTGGACAAGGCACCAAATTACGGCGAGATCAACTTCGTCGAGCGAGTGTCGACCAAAGTTGCCTACGAATGGGTTGGCGACGAGTGCAGTAAGCTTCCCCACATCTTTTCTTCTACTGAGGGAGATGGCAATGGTAAGGAGCTAAAACGCCACGTCGCGCTCGTTGATATGGGCATCAAGCGAAACATCGCACGATGCCTTGCGAGAGAAGGCTGTCGGGTCACAGTGCTCCCCCATAATGTGACTGCCGATGACGTGCTTGCAGTCAAACCCGACGGCGTCGTTTTTTCGCCGGGGCCGGGTGATCCGAAGATGCTTACTAGCGGAGTAGAGACAATGCGCAATCTAATCGGCAGATTGCCAATTATGGGAATCTGTCTTGGTCACCAGATGCTGGGACTTGCGCTTGGAGGCGATACTTTCAAACTCAAGTTCGGTCATCGAGGCGCGAACCACCCGGTCAAGAACTTGCTTACCGGCAAGGTAAGTATAACGGCACAGAATCACGGCTACGCGGTTGACCCCGACAGACTGTCTGGCGATGTAGAAGTTGAGCGAATAAATCTGAATGATGGCACAGTTGAAGGCCTCCGCCACAGATTCCTTCCTATCTTTTCGATCCAGTATCATCCGGAGGCATCTGCCGGTCCGCTTGATGAGGGTTACTTGTTCAAGGAATTTGTTGCGAGTTTGGCTGACAACTGAACGCTGAATGACTGAGGACTTGATTTGCCCAAACGCAGTGATCTCCAAAAAGTAATGGTCGTCGGCTCCGGACCGATTGTGATCGGACAGGCGGCAGAGTTCGACTACGCTGGCACTCAGGCGTGCAAGGCCCTTCGCGAGGAGGGAATTTCTGTTGTGTTAATCAATTCGAACCCTGCGACAATCATGACCGATCTCGAGGTTGCCGACAAAGTCTACATCGAGCCAATCAACGTTGAATTTGCCGAGCGGGTGATTGAGCGTGAGAGACCGCAAGGGTTGCTTCCCACTCTTGGTGGCCAGACTGGTCTGAACCTTGCGGTACAGCTCGCCAACGCGGGGATCCTCGATAAATACGGGGTGCAGCTTCTCGGTACGCCGCTGGATTCGATAACGCGTGCCGAGGATAGGGAGCTGTTTAGGTCTCTGATGAACGAGATAGGCGAGCCGGTTCCGGATAGCTGGATAGTCCGAACAATCGATGAGCTTCGCAAGATAGCCGATGCTGATCCGGGCTACCCATTGATCATTCGTCCAGCGTACACGCTCGGTGGTACTGGTGGTGGGATTGCGCACAACGCCGACGAACTGATGGATATCGGTTCGCGCGGTCTAAAGTTGTCTTTGAAGAGTCAGGTGATGGTAGAACGCAGCCTGCTCGGTTGGAAGGAAATCGAGTTCGAGGTGATGCGTGACTCCAACAACACGTGCATCACCATTTGCTCGATGGAAAATCTAGATCCGATGGGCGTTCACACCGGCGACTCGATTGTTGTGGCGCCGATACAGACACTAACTGATAAGGAGTATCAAATGCTCCGCTCGGCGTCGCTCAAGATCATCAGGGCACTGAAAATTGAGGGTGGGTGCAACGTCCAACTCGCGCTAAATCCCAAAAGCTTCGAATACTACGTGATCGAGGTAAACCCGCGCGTGAGCCGATCATCGGCGTTGGCGTCCAAAGCAACTGGCTATCCGATCGCTCGGGTCGCTGCCAAGATCGCTGTCGGGCTTAATTTGGACGAAATTCCCAACGCGGTCACAGGCAAAACGCGCGCTGCATTTGAGCCGACTATCGACTACATTGTCGCCAAGATTCCTAGGTGGCCGTTTGATAAGTTCTACACCGCAGACCGTACCATCGGCACTCAGATGAAGGCTACCGGAGAAGTGATGTCAATCGACCGCACCTTCGAGGCCGCTATTATGAAGGCCGTGAGATCGCTAGAAATTGGTCTAAGTTGGCTCCGGCTCAAAAATGCTGACGACTTGAAAGAAGAAGACATCAAGCGAGGACTTGTAAAAGCCACCGACGAGAGGTTATTCCTGATTGCGGAGGCTCTGAGACGCGGATGGCAGGTCGAGCAAATCGCGGAACTATCCAAGGTTGATCCGTGGTTCATTTCAAAAATCGGTAACGTGGTTCGGATGGAAAACGAATTGCGCGAACGCGCCGCAGAGGTGAAAGCGCTCACGTCTGGTCAGATCGCAAGTCGCCCGGAAGCGATAGAGCTTCTAAAACGGGCCAAGGCTATGCGTTTTCCCGACAAGGTGATCGCGCATTTGACGGGTGCTCTCGAAAATCAACTCCGCTACATACAGCTCAAGATGGGGATCTTGCCGACCTACAAGATGGTCGATACCTGCGCCGCCGAGTTTGAAGCTGAGACACCCTATTTTTATTCGTGCTACGAGCAGGAGGACGAGACTGGACGATTTGTCAAATCCCTCGACGACTTTGTCCAGGAAAGGAATGTTGCAGGTTTGGTGACGACACGCATGTCCTCCTCCTCTTTTCAGGAAGTGGCTGGAGGAAGGTCAAACCCGCCGAAAGCAATTGTCATTGGCTCCGGTCCGATTCGAATCGGGCAAGGGATCGAGTTCGATTACTGCAGTGTCCATTCTGTATGGGCGTTGAAGGAGGCTGGTTACGAAGCCATAATCGTTAACAACAACCCCGAGACTGTATCAACCGACTTCGACACCTCTGATCGCCTCTATTTCGAGCCGCTCACTGTGGAAGACGTGCTCAACATTGTTGAGCGTGAAAAGCCCGACGGTGTGATACTCCAGTTTGGCGGACAAACGGCCATCAACCTTGCCAAGCCTCTTCACGCAGCGGGTGTGCCCATATTCGGTAGCGACTTCAGGTCCATCGACATTGCCGAGGACCGTGACAAGTTTGAGCGGATCCTGCGAGAGTTGGGAATACCGAAGCCGGCAGGTAGAGCGGTTAGAGGGTTAGACGAAGCTGTCGCAGTCGCTCGCGAGATCGGATATCCGGTGCTTGTGCGGCCGAGTTATGTGCTTGGTGGTAGGGCGATGGAAATAGTATACACAGAGTCCGAACTCTTGACCTATATGAAGCACGCGGAGGAGGTTAGTCCAGATCCTGAGGCTCCGGTACTCGTTGACAAGTACGTTATGGGCAAGGAGGTCGAGGTCGACGTAATCTCAGACGGCATTGATTGCTTGATTCCCGGTATTATGGAGCACATAGAGCGGGCTGGAGTTCATTCGGGCGATTCGATGGCAGTTTGCCCGCCGCAGACGCTGTCTCAGCAGGTTATCGACCAGATAGTTTCGCATTCTATTAGCCTAGCTAGAGCACTGGATGTTCGTGGCCTTATGAACATCCAGTTTGTGATCGATGACGATGAGGTTCAAGTAATTGAGGTGAATCCACGGGCGAGCCGGACGGTGCCGTATTTGTCCAAGATTACCGGCGTACCTATGATAAAGTTAGCAACTGAAGTGATCCTAGGCAAGACGCTTAAGGAGCTCGGCTACGAGGGCGGCCTTTATCGAGAGCAACCGAGCTTTGCAGTTAAAGCTCCCGTGTTCAGCTTCCAAAAGCTTACGGAGGTTGATGTCTCGCTGGGGCCGGAAATGAAATCAACTGGCGAGATCATGGGTATCGACCGCGACTTCTCTCGCGCTTTATACAAGGCGATGGTGGCTTGCAACTTGGACGCGCCTGTCGGCGGTAAGATGATCGCTACTATTGCGGATCACGACAAAGAGGAGGCGGTCCCGATCATAAGGGAATTTGTGGATCTTGGATATGAGATCTACGCGACCGAGGGTACCGCACGCTATCTGGCGTCTATGGGTATTCCTACTGTAGAGGTTACCAAGATTAGCAGTTCTTCTCAGACAAACTTGCTCGACCTGATCTTGCAAAACAAGATCGATCTGCTAATTAACACAGCGTCCAAGGACAAACGGATTGAGATGGAGGCGGCTGTTATTCGAAGAGCCAGCGTGCAGAGGTCGATCCCCTGCATAACCTCTCTTGATACGGCCCGGGCGCTTGTGACAGCCCTTCGCTCGAAACAGAAGGGAGACAGACCGGAGTGCTTGCCGGTCGATCAATACCTTATGGGCTAGCAGCTTCCGAGGTTTTTTACGACAGAGTACAACCCCGGAATTCTCAGCGGCTCGACACTCCTCAGCCGATAGAGAAAATCGCCGAGAACGCGCTTATCGCGACAACCTAATAACCGGCTTGATAATGAAGTGTATAGTTTCGGGCTATTATGGTTTCGGAAACGTTGGCGACGAAGCAACGCTGGTGGGTATGCTGGCTGCTTTCCGTCGGCTGGGTGTAAAAGCTGATGTTACGGTTCTTTCCGCCGATCCTGACCGCACCATCAGTGAGCACCCAGGGGTGAACGCCGTCCATCGGATGAAGCTTGGTCCGATCATTCGGGCGATGCGGCGTGCGGATATCGTGATCAGCGGCGGAGGCAGCTTGCTTCAGGACGTAACCAGCGTCCTCTCGCCCTATTATTACCTTTCGATATTGCGTCTGGCGCGCTTGATGCGCTGCAAGACTATGGTCTACGCTCAGGGTGTGGGCCCGCTTATAAGAGATGGCACTAGACGCGCCGTGGCTCGCGCTTTAAATCGGACCGATCTCATAACAGTCCGTGACTCCAACTCGAAAAGCCTACTCGAAGAGATCGGCGTTACTAGGCAAATTCACCTGAGCGCGGATCCCTCGTTCCTTGTGGAGACGGACGTGCGAGAGGCCGACCGGCTTTTGGAAGAGCGGGGCTTTTTAGGAGCCGACATAATCGGCGTTTCGCTCAGACCTTGGCCGGCGGCTGGAGATTGGCTTAATCAGGTAGTGCAGGGAATCAGCCGAGCGTCTGAGAAACTTGGGGCTAAGTTGATCTGTTTGCCGATGCAACCTGCGCAAGACGATCCTGTATGCCTAGCGGTCAGAAACGCGGCGATGATCAGTTCCTACAAGCCCGGTGTAGTCAAAGGATTAGTTGCTCGTTGCAGGCTTGTTGTGGGAATGCGTCTTCACTCGCTGATCTTTGCCGCCGGCGCAGTGACCCCGTTTGTGCCTATTGTCTATGACCCCAAGGTGGCATCATTTGCCCAAGCTTGTTCTGTCGTGCCTCGAGTCAGGGTGGGAGAAAGGTTTCCATTCCAGCTCAACGTCGAAGGTCTAGATTCGTCAGCCGTTAGTGACGCGATTGTAGCCGCTTGGGAGCTTAGATCCGAGTTTGCTGGCCATCTCGCTTCGAGGTTGCACGATTGGGAGGATCTGGCGTTGAAGTCCGGTCGGTTAGCGATTGAGCTTGCACGGTCGTAGTTGGTGCTGTGCGTTTGCGCCGGAACATCGCCTTGGCAAATCTAGTCTTAGAGATGAGAGCGAGGAGGTTCTTTGCCGTTCTTAAAATGATGACCTTAGTAACCTGTCATTCTGATTGATCGGAGCAAAGAATCTTCCACAGTACTAAACTCTGTGCCCCGCCGGTTGTTGCGATGGAATTCAACCCCAGCGTTTTTGGCAATTCGACACTTCTCAACTAAGCGGGAGAGTAGTTGATAGTATGTTGATCGCAATACCCCAATTGCGGTGCGCTTGCCTCGCGTGAATGTGTAGGCTATAATTTTCGGGTTGGGCGAGTCCTTCAAGGAGCTATCGTTGATGAACAGGTTGATGT
>JAOAGX010000313.1 GCA_026415535.1 Armatimonadota bacterium
GAGTGGTCGCGACGGAGCGCGACCCTCCAGCGCCCCCCTGTCATGCTAAGCATGGGCGAAGCATCTCTGAGATTCTTCGCTTCGCTCAGAATGACAACAAGCTTTTCCTTTAGAATGACAATCAGGCTTTTCCGTTAGCCAAACACCGGTGTCCAAGCGACTGCTCAGGTCAAAAAGTCCAGAAGGCTGAGGCTTTCTAATCGCGCCATCGTTGCCAGTGTTACCTGATAGGTCGTTTCTGCCATTTTGAGTCTGGTAATAGCGTCCGCGATGTCGGCGTCCTCGATGCCGCTGAGCAGTTCGGTGAAATCTACCTTCCTTTTCTCCAGTCTTAGCTGAATCATCTCTATCTGCTGGACTTTGCTCCCCACCTCGGCGCGCGTACGCAACAGATTATTCAGCTGATTCTGCAGTTCCTGCAAACCGTCGCGCGAGAGCCCCTCGATGTCGTTGACCTCTATGAACCGCTTGATGCGCGCCATCGCGTTATAGATTCCTGTAATCAAGGGGTCGCCCTGCACGTTGACGCTCATGACTACAGCTGGACTGACCTCCACGTTCAGGCTGCCGTAGTCGCCGTGGTAGATGAGGGTATCGCCCGATGCAGTAAAC
>JAOAGX010000314.1:0-331 GCA_026415535.1 Armatimonadota bacterium
GGTTTAAAGGGACCATCTAAGAGATTCCGGTAGGTATTTTCTTGGGGAGTAATCTCCCTAGATACACTACTTAGAATACACCTTTTTTCGAGCATGCCACTTTTGAACACTTCGTATTCGAATACGGCATTTTGAATACCTGGTTTTCTAGCACTTCATTCTCAAACAATTTATTTTCGAACACTTCATTCTCTAGAACTTGGTTTTCGAATACGTCGTTCTGAGCAAATTCGTCATTCTGAGCGAAGCGAAGAATCTCATACATTACCGAACTCTGCCGTTTTCTCGTTCGCCTTGCGCTTTTGCGTCCGAGCTGCTATATTGGTAACAC
>JAOAGX010000314.1:341-608 GCA_026415535.1 Armatimonadota bacterium
TTGCCAGACGAGGGGGGTGAGACCTAGTTGCCCAATATCAAGTCAATGATCAAGGACGTCAAGAAGTCCCGCGAGCGACGACTGAGGGCTATGTCCGCGAGGTCTAGGATCAAGACGATGGTGAAGAAAACTAAAGCCGCACTTGAAGCCAAGGCCGAAAACGCAGCCGACGTGCTCCGCGAGACTGTGAGCATAATCGACAAGGCCGCCAAGAGAGGCATAATTCATCCAAACGCTGCTGCTCGACGAAAGTCGAGGCTTATGAAG
>JAOAGX010000315.1 GCA_026415535.1 Armatimonadota bacterium
ATTCTGAACGCGCCATCTTCATCCTGACCATGTCATACGTCGTCCTGAGCATTTCATACGGTCATTCTTACCACGTCATATTTCATCCGGAGCGGAGCGAAGGATCTCAACGCAGTGTCTTCGCTCAACCAAACGCACGAGATTCTTCGCTACGCTCAGAATGACGTATGAAGTGCCAAACGCTTATTTCAAGGCTGGAGGCAGCACAGTAGCTCAAAGCCGTGAATCATACAGCATTCCAAGGATGCGAATCACGCAGCCGAACGGAGTGTGTAGTGCTTCGGTAAGCAAGTTTTCCGAGACACGGAAAATACCTAACCACCGAAGACGATTGATAATTGGTCGTACGGAACACTTAACTAGGAAAAATAGCTCGGGGGGTTTGGCAACCTGACCTTGTACTTTTTATAGGCATTCCCATCTTTTTAAGTTTCAGAGCGTTCAGGTGATCAGAAATGAGCTTTAGGTATTTGACACGACTTATCCTATCTAGCGCGGCATTGTGTTGGGCGGCAATCGGTTCCAGTTGGTCTTGGACGAGCCCGATCTTGATCTCCCACGTAGATGACGTCGAAGCATCTACGCCCAGAATTGCGTG
>JAOAGX010000316.1 GCA_026415535.1 Armatimonadota bacterium
AGCTGAAAGTGTCTTTATATACCTTGGAATACCATTTATTGCGGGACTTTTGTCAAGAATAATCGGCTTAAAAATAAAGGGAATGGAATGGTATGAGACAAAATTTATCCCCAAGATAAGCCCGATAACCCTCATTGCTTTGCTATTTACCATAATTGTTATGTTTACACTTAAAGGAGAGTATATAGTAAAACTACCCCTTGATGTCATCAGGATTGCTATACCATTGCTTTTTTACTTCGTTATAATGTTTGTTTTCTCATTTTTCATGAGTAAAAAGTTTGGTGCCAATTATGAAAAGAGTGCAACCCTTTCATTTACAGCAGCAAGCAACAATTTCGAGCTTGCAATCGCGGTAGCGGTTGCAGTTTTTGGAATAAACTCTGGAGAGGCTTTTTCGGCGGTAATAGGTCCTCTTGTTGAAGTGCCTGTATTAATAAGCCTTGTAAATTTAGCATTCTTTTTTCAAAAAAGGTATTTTAAAGAACAATACTGTAGAGTGGAAGGGATTGAGTTATGAAAAAGATTGAAATTATCTGGCAAAGATTGGTTGATCAAAAAGGGGAGACCTGCGACAGGTGCAACAAAACCTATATC
>JAOAGX010000317.1 GCA_026415535.1 Armatimonadota bacterium
GATCAACGCTAGCATGCCGTTCCAGGCTACGTTCTTGACAAGTGAGCTCATGTTCACACCGTTCGATACGTTTTATCCAAATCGACTGTTCCCGCGTGCAGCATATTGGCAACACTTTTCGGGGATGAGACTTCCGATAACCTTTCTATCCTGATGCGATGAGGTCATTTATTATTTAGATTCTTCGGATTCTTCGCTACGCTCAGAATGACGTGATGCCGGAATGACGTGACATCGGAATGATGGAAAATGCTACGATTTACGGGAACGCTGGACAATTACCATAAAGCAGGATTACTTGACTTTGGAGTTACAGTAAATGCGACGACTTCGGGTGCTCTGTGACTGGAACTTTTAGCTTCAACGAGGTGTTTGCTTAAAGGCTGCGGTTTACACAACACTACAAAGAAGTCCGGCATTGCAAGTCGTCATTCTGAGCGTAGCGAAGAATCCGCACATTCAGTATCGAATGGCATCCTGTTACTTGCAGGGTTGCCACGCGTTTTCGCATCTGGGATAATGACTCAAGATTAGGACTATGCACTAGTTGAATAGCGAAGCCGTTCGAATCACGCGTTTTGCGTAAGAC
>JAOAGX010000318.1 GCA_026415535.1 Armatimonadota bacterium
CAGTTACTCCAGCTGTTGTGTGAGGAACGAATACACAAACCAGCCCGTCTTCGAAACCAGCCTCTGTAACACACCTCTGAACCTGATCGGTTATATCCAAAAGCTGCTGTCGCTCTGTAGTCCTGACGTAAAAAACTTCCATCTGGTCCGCGTACCTCTTCGCAATTCTACCAAGGTATGCACTTCCACATCAGCCCGGATTGTCCTGCCGTGGAAATGCGTGATTGTGAGATTCTTCGCTGCGCTCAGAATGACGGTGATGACTAGAATAACTGGGATGGCGGGATTCTTCGCCGTAATCAGAATGACGGTTCTTTGTTCAGAATAACGATTGACGATCAGAATGGTGGCTTCTCGCCATCCCGAGCGGGATTCGACGCTCGTTATCCCGACAACTCGTCATCCTGAGCGGAGCGAAGGATCTCAACACAATGTCTCGGCTCACCAAGCACACGAGATTCTTCGCTACGCTCAGAACGACGGTGATGACCAGAATGACGGAGACGGTGGGATTCTTTGCTGCGCTCAGAATGACGTAATGAAGTAGCAATGTACTGAAGCGAAGTGTACAATA
>JAOAGX010000319.1 GCA_026415535.1 Armatimonadota bacterium
CCACAACACACATCAAGTAGTCATCATCATTAAGTCCAACACCTTGCCGTTCTGAGCAGAGCAAAGCGTTTGGCAGTCATCTTTCCCATCGTTCTGAGCAAAACGAAGAGTCTCGTCATCAACTCTTCGTGATAACGTGTCATTCTGAGTCATAGCACGTTATTCTGAGCGTAGCGAAGAATCTCGTGCGTTTTGGCAAACCAAGACGTTACGTTGAGATCCTTCGCTTCGCTCAGGATGACGTGAGACTGTTCTTCCGATCCTTAACCCGTCTTTCTGAGCAAAACGAAGAGTCTCGCCATCAACTCTTCGTGATAACGTGTCATTCTGAGTCATAACACGTCATTCTGAGCGTAGCGAAGAATCTCGGCGTCGTCTTTCCCGTCATTCTGAGCGTAGCGAAGAATCTCGACACCATCCTGAGATCCTTAGCCACGCTTATTACGACAACAAGGTCGTCCGGACCAGTGACTAGCATTCACCTCGATCTGTAAGCCTCGCGGTAAGAAAGAACCCTTCTCACGTGCTCCTGCGTCTCTCTGAAA
>JAOAGX010000320.1:0-283 GCA_026415535.1 Armatimonadota bacterium
TCGTGGTACCGCGAAACTGAGACCGTCATGCTGCGAAACCGCTCGCGGAAGAGTCTGAGTGCGGGAGCAAAGTGACCCTGCCGCCACAGTTTGCGATCGCAGGTACGGTCCACGTTGCGCCTCGCGGCTCAGGGATTTCGCCGGGCCATTCATGAACCCGGTGGTAGAGGCGTCGAACCGGGGAATCGCGTGGCATATGCGGGCTGAGGCCGAAATACTCAGGGGCTGCTCGGCGACCCGAACGCTGAGGACGGGGTCGCCGTCAATTACGACGTTTTCTCGT
>JAOAGX010000320.1:293-543 GCA_026415535.1 Armatimonadota bacterium
CAGTGCTTGTCGAAGGACCGAACCCGAAGGCAGAAGCTCAGAACACGCTCAGAATCTGACGAATCTGCCTTTTTGCGGCGGGGATGACGAGACTTGAACTCGCGACCTCCTGCGTGACAGGCAGGCGCTCTAACCGGACTGAGCTACACCCCCGCGCTCCGCGTACATTCCGCCACGGTAGTGTAAGGATAGCACTACGGCACGTCGCGTGTCAATCGCGACTCGGATTGGTGTAGCTACTCGCCGATTC
>JAOAGX010000321.1 GCA_026415535.1 Armatimonadota bacterium
GTGCCAGAGCGCTCCCCGTTGGTAGTAGCGCACGTGAGTGCGCCTCCTGTCATTCTGAGCGCAAGCGAAGAATCTCGGAGATGCTTCGCCTTCGGCTCAGCATGACAGCACTGGAGGGTCGCGCTCCGTCGCGACCACACAAAACCAACGGCTCAACGAGAACCTCGCTCTCTACTCTCCCTGTCATTCTGAGCGAAGCGAAGAATCTCAATCTTGCCTTTTGCGGAGATGCTTCGCCTTCGGCTCAGCATGACAATCTGACGGCTCAACGGGAACCTCCCATCCAGCCCCTGCCTTCTGGAGGGCGAACCTCCTGGTGAGCCGAACAGCACCCTATCTCCGCCTCCCCGTGAACGGGGAGGGAACGGCTCGGCAGGAGCCTGGCCCTTCAGTCACTATCTCACCCACTCAGCTGCTCGCAGCAATAACGCCGCACCCACCACTGTCAAAAACGCCCACAGGCTCCACTTGCGCCACCGCTCTGCCCTCGGCGACAGCGGCAGCGCAAAGTGCGTCCACAACACGAAGATTAGGCT
>JAOAGX010000322.1 GCA_026415535.1 Armatimonadota bacterium
ATCCTATAGCATACCAAGGCAGCGTGTTGCCCGCACGGAAGTAGTCGCCGATGGTTGCCTTTTCCTTGCGTCCGACCGCAAACCCGATCCACAGCACGGTGAACATGTATCCGAGGAAGAAAACTAGATCAATCCGATTGAACACCTGCACGACTCCCTAAAACATAACCGTTGCCAATTTCCATCACTTCAGATTCTTCGCTTCGCTCAGAATGACGAGGAAGACGACGCCGAGATTCTTCGCTACGCTCAGAATGACATGTTATGTCAGAATGACGTGTTGTGACAAAATGACACCAAGATTCTTCGCTACGCTCAGAATGACATGGTATGGCAGAATGACGATTTATGTTCAGGATGACGTGTTACGCTTGGAGTAACGTGTCATGTTCAGAATGACAACTCCTCGTCATCCTGAGCGACAACCGTCATCCTGAGCGAAGCGAAGGATCTCAACGCAACGTCTTCGCTCAACTAACCGCCGGGATTCTTCGCTACGCTCAGAATTACATGGTAT
>JAOAGX010000031.1 GCA_026415535.1 Armatimonadota bacterium
CGTCGCCGGCGTTGAAGTAAGCGTTGGCGTAGTCGGGTCTGGCTTCAACAGCGCGCACGAAGCAGTCCATTGACTCTTCTACTTTATTCTGCGCCGCATAAAGCCGACCGAGGTCATTGAGAGCTTCCGCGAAGCTAGGGTCTATATCAATTGCTTGCAGATAATGGTGTTCGGCGGATGCGATTTGTCCCAGCGCTTCCAAGCAACCGGCCAGCTTGTAATGAGCCTCTGCGCGATCTGGTGTTTGCCCGATGAGCGCGGTCCAGTGCTTCACCGCGTCTTGCAGTAAGCCGAGATGGGTGTAGGCAAGCGCAAGAACCTCGCGTGCTTGGACGTGGTCTGGGCGCTCCGCGACAACCTTCTCGCAATACTCGGCAGCTTTGGCATAATCGCCGATGCCGATCCAAGCTCGGGCTATTCCGAAAATAGCCTTGTAGCTATAGACTCCGGGATCGCCTAACCATTCTCTGGAAGTGCCGATATCAATTGCTTTTTCGAACGCCGAGATCGCGTCTTCGTATTCGCCTAGGGCAAGCAAAGCGTTTCCTTTGGCATAGTGGATTTCCGGGTGAACGATTCCTTTTTTCAACGCATTCTCAGCAGTTGCAAGCGAGTCTTCGTGTCTGCCTAGTGCCCAGTAGGCGTTTGCGAGCCTTGAGAACGCTTGCGGGGTAAACGCGTGGTCGGTCGGAGCGACGGAGGTCAGCTTTTCTAGGTAGGGCAAGGCCTTTTCGAATTCGCCCTTAGCACAGTAAGCCGCCCCAATATGACTGAGAACGTAAATGTCTCCCGGTTTCTCGTCTAGTTCTTTGTGTAGTAGCTTAATATAGCGCTCATCTTTGTTTCGTTGTTTCTTGACCTCCGGTTGGTAGCCATAGTGCCGCACGATTACGTCCAACTCTGCGACAGTTCCACCGGCGGAAATAATCGACGGCACGACGTTTTCATGAATTCTTCCCTGATAACGGTAATCAGGTCGGTTGCGGTGAAGCCTACAGACGCGATGGACGATTTCTGGTTGACCTTCGGGCATTGTTTTTTCGTCCGTATCACGTGAGGTTGACAGGGATGATACCGGACCGCCGCAGTAGTTGTAGAAGACTAGTTCATACGCATCTGCGGATGGCTTTTCGACAGCCTCGCGCAGTTTTGACTTCGAGCCTTGGTCCAACCTTTCGTCTGCGTCCAGAAACAGGATCCAATCGCCTCGAGCATGCTTTATTGCCTCATTGCGCGCATCGGAGTAGTTGTCGTTCCATTCGAACCGATATACATCAGCACCGAACGAGCGCGCAATTTCTAATGTTCGGTCTGTGGATCCGGTATCAACCAGTACGATCTCATCAACCACGTCTCTAGCGCTTTCGAGGCAACCCGGTAGAAACCCCTCTTCGTCGCGTGCTATGATACACAGCGATAGAAGAGGCTTTTCTGGACTTACAGCCTTAGATTCGTGCTTGTCATTGGTGTTAGTTGCCTGGGGTCCAACGGCCGAGGGCAGCGGAGTGTAGTGGAGTCTCGGGTCAAAACCTCTTTGTAGCACAGGAGCAAGATCGTAGCCGGATTCGAGTCGGAGTTCTTTGGGAAATCCCCATTTCTCTTTGAACCTCTTCCAATTCTCTGCCATCAGGTTTCTGAAGTCGATGCCCTCTCCGGCGAACGTGCGGCTGCCATAGTGGTGTACAAAGCAATCCCTAGCAATTACAATCTTAAATCCGGCTAGCGTGGCTCGGATGCAGAAGTCGTCGTCCTCGAAGTTACCGAGTCTGTAGCACTCGTCCAAACCTCCGATCTTGTCGATCACGGATCGCCTGATCAACATGCAAAATCCGACTACTCGCCAAACTCGCACGGTCTGCCTCGCGTGTTTGGCGGCCCATTCCTCGGCAAACTCATCGAGGCCTTGGAGAGATTCGGTCTCGTAGAGAGGTTGATCGACGTACTGTGGACCGGAAACAGCGTTGCTGACGGGGCCGACGACACCGATAGCTGAGTCACGGGCTGCACATGCCAGCATACGTTCGATCCATCCCGGCGTTACCACAACATCATTGTTTAGCAGGAGGACATATTCCCCGGTTGCTGTTGAAATACCCAGGTTATTGCCTTTTGCGAACCCCAGATTTTTATCGTTTCTAATAACCTTTCGACCCGATCCCTTTGAGCTCCAAGTTTCAAGGAACTTGACCGTTCCGTCGCTTGAGCCGTTGTCTACAACTATTACCTCGTGCGGTTCCGGCGTGTGCCGGTCGATGCTTTCAAGGCAACGGCGCGTGTAATCTAGCTGATTGCGAACCAAAACGATGATCGAGACAATGGGCTTATCTATTTCGTCACGGTGCGCCAGCTCCGAGTTGTGCCTGCGCCTGAGAACTGGAGGTAAGGCCCAATATGGTTGCGGGATCGCCCGTTGATAGGCAGTCGGGTGCGTCGGGTGCAGATTGCGCAAGGACGGATCGATGTCCCATCGTTTCCACACGTTTTCATACCAACCATCTCTTACTTCGTTCGCGTGGCTGAACGTGGATATTTTGCGCAAGAGCTGATCATCGGTACGTGCGTAGCTCAGGTGGTGGCAGATGCCGACATCCGGTGGGATTAAGCCACGTTTGCAGTCTTCGACGTTTCGATTCTCGGTGAATCGACGGTCTACCTTGAGAAACACTGGTGGCTTGAGCGGCTCGCGGGGGGCGATACGGTAGCGCCACGACTTCCAATACGTGTCCATCTCTACGTGCCAGCAGTCTACATCTCGATACTTTGCCACCAGTCGCATCATACGCTTGAGATCGGTTGTGTCATACACCTCATCTGCGTCTATCACAAGGCAGTAATCGAAGCCGTCGTTGCGCAGGATTTCAAGTCCTGCGTTGCGCTGCTCCGCTTCTGTTTGCCAGGTGCCTTGGACGAGCCTGATCTTGCGATGAGGATCATTCAACCGGTGCACGGTCTCTATCAGCATGGAGTTGTCTGTTGGTTCGCCGTGCCAAGGACGGCTGCTTATCAGTACGTATACTGCGTCACAAGCATCGTAGATCGACTCTACCGAATCTGCAAGCCAAGCGTCGTCGTCATATACGCAGTACACTGCCGCAAACTTGGGATGGTTTGAGCCCAAAGGAGCATATAGCCGGGCATAATCGGTTTCTTCGTCAGGCGTGGGATGAATGACGGATTTTCTAACTTCGGCCACCTTGACTGCGGTAATATTCATATTGACAGGGTTTGGTTCGTCACCCCAGCACACGTTTTCTATCGATATGACTTCAAACCCCGCTCGTTCTAAGAGGTTGCGCATTTTGCGCTTCGTGAAAACGTCTTTATGTATCTGACCTAGCTTGTCGTGAGGACCGTAGGCTCCATGTGTGTAGCGGGATACCTCTTCTATGTCAAAGGTGTCTCCATCGTTTCCTGGTGCGCGGTTGATATATGCTCTGACAATTTCATCGAAGTCTGGGATCGAGTGAATTATAAGTTTACCGCCAGGCTTGAGCACTCTTCGCCATTCTGCCAAGGCCCTTCGCTGCTCGAAAATGTATAGGTGCTCGAATACGGCGTTGAGGTAGATCTCATCGACTGTTGAGTCGGCAAAGGGGCTGAGGTCTGTAATATCCAGCTTTAAGTCGGCTGCCGGGCTATAGAGATCAATGTTGATGTAGCCGTTGAGTATCTTGTAGCCACAACCTAGATGCAACTTGAGCGGCGCGGCCGTATGGTCGTGCCGAATGCTGGGAAGATCATCCTGCTTCCTGCAGGCGTTTTCGGAAGGGTTCCTGCGGGATTTGTCGAGACTTTTCTTTCGGCGGGTGGCGGTGTTTCGGCGCTTACTCATCGCATCTCCTCTCTAGGGTTTCGGGTCAGGCCCATTTCATTATCGGAGGGATGCGAATCAAGCTTAATGCCCTGCCGGATCTAATATACTATTGAGATTGCTTGTCGGCCAGTGCGTTTGAGACCGCATCGACATCAGCGGCCGCCTTCAGGTTCTGGGCTCTGATTTGTTCCAACAGTTCTTTACGGTGTACTGGTATCGATTTTGGTGCCTCGATCCCAAGCCGAACCTGATCCCCTCGAACCTCTATGACCATTAGTTCGATGTTGTCATTTATTATGATCGACTGTCCGACCTTCCGAGCTAGTACGAGCATGGTAAGCGCTTCCTTTCGCTTGTCACCGGACTAAGCTGCTTCTGCTACTGGTGACTGATCCTGCTCGGCTTCCGCGGTGCTTTCTCTTTTTCTATTTACCACAAGTGGGTGCTTTACTGAATATCGGTTGTCCTGCAGAATTACCTGCATCGCGATTAGTTCCTTTGTGTTGATCACGATAGGCGCCGCGAGGTTTGCCGTGATCTCCTTGCCACCATCGCTGATGCTTATGATAGTCAGCACCATGGCGTCCTCCGCTTTTTCCAGACGCAAGGACTCTACGTCGGCGTCAGACAGTTCGATGTCGTAGTCTGTGAAGAACTGAGACGGGTCCGCAACCACAAACGCTAGGCTCGGTTCCTCAACCGACTGCAACCATCGAAAACTGGTATCGGGCCGATGTTGGATAAGGCAGTATCGGGTGTATTCTTCAAACCCCACCGGTCCCTTGACCATTTTCACGACAGACGAGTCGTCAATGTCCAGCAATCCGAATCTGGTCGTAGCTACTTTCATTGCACGCTCCCTTTCCATATTATCTGTTTATCTGCAAAGTTGCCAATGAAAGATCGAGCATCCTAGAACTTATGATCAGAGCAGCCTGGTAAACATTTTCTTGCGATTTGAGCTCCACCACGGCTTTTGTGATATCTACATCCTCCGTGTCGGAAAGAATTTCCTGAAGCTTTGTTTTTTTTTGCGCCAGTGTTTCCTTAGCCTTGTCCATACGGCTTATCCAGGATCCTAGTTGGGCCTGACAGGCCAAAAGATTGTTCAGATTCGCATCCACGTTATCGAGCTGTGCGCTTACCGCTGCTGCATCTCCTTTGCGAATTGCCTCTTTAAGTTGGGCGACCATTGTAAATAGGTCGGTTGTACCGGCCCCGGCGGATCCATCGAAATTGAAAAGCTTGTCTCCTGGTATGTTTATCGGCAAACTTACCCAACTCAGCACTTGTGCGCGCCGCGTTCCCGAGTTTCCCTGATACAAGTAAGGATTCGGCCCCGCCTGTGCTGCCAAAGGCGCTGTGTTAGTAGCGGTGCCGCTGAACAGGTAATGATCTAGGTGCTTGCTGTTCGCGATATCCACCATCCTGCCGAGAATGTCATCCAACTGGGCAATGTAGGCCGAGCGCGTCTCGCCTGTGAAATCGGGGTTGGCGGCTGCCACCGCGATGTCACGGACGCTGCGAGTTGCCCGGGCCAGATCTGCCACAGCGCTTTCCGTTGCGGCTAACAACGGTCTGCAGACCTCTATATTATTGGTAAATTGATCCACATTGCTTATAGTTGTCCGCAGGCTTAGTGCGCGGTTTGTGCCGGCCACGTCATCCGATGGCTTCAATATCCGCTTTCCGCTGATCGCTCGCGTTTGGGCTTCGACCAGTTTTGCTCCTGCTACGTCTAAATAGCGCATCTGGGTCTGGATTTGTTGATTAAGAGACGTTCTCATCTACCTATCTCCCAACTACGCCCGTCTTCTCAATCATCACGCTCAACATTTCGTCCATTACGGTTATCATTCGCGCCGCAGCGTTGTATGCCTGTTGGAACTTGATCATATTGGTCATTTCTTCATCAAGTGAGACGCCCGATATCGATTGCTGCTGAGCCGAATACTGTTCCAGAGATACTCGGTGGGCGATAGCTTGTCGTTCCGCGACAACTGATGCGCTGCCGATATCGCTTACCAGAGCTCGATAGAGTTGGTTGATGGTAAGTCCGTTTAAAATCGGAATGTCTTTTATCGCGGCGATGTTCTGAGCGATATCTCCGTCGCCTACGCTGCCGGAAGCTGACGCCGCTACTAGTTCCGGGCGACCAATGATAGAATCGTCAAGCCAGATATCGGCTGCAGTCGTGCCTGCCTTGAAAAAGTCTCCGCCGTCGGCTCCGGTTAGGGTCTTACCCGTGCGGTGTATCGCGTTGACGCGCTCGACGAGCGAGGAAGCTACAAAGTCAAGCTGTTGTAGATAAGACGGTATTGTATTATCACGCAGATCTAGCATTGCCTTGAGCTCGCCGTCCATGATTAGAACTTCTTCGCCATCGCTTGCCCATTGGATTGTACGGTTGCCGTTTGGCGCCAAGGTACACTTGAGAGGATTGTATTTGTCGCCCTGGACCAACACTCTTCCGCCTAGGGTAACGATAAATCCCTCTCTGCCTTCTCCATACTGGCTCACTGATGCTAACTTGGACAGTTCCACAACGATTGCATCGCGTCGGTTTTCGAGATCGTTCGCATGAACCTGTCCTGACTCGACCGCGCTGATTTGTTTATTGAGTTGAGCCAGTTCCTCTACCATCCAGTTGATCCTGTCAACTCGAGATATGATCTCGTTGTTGAGATCTTGGATCATCCTGATCATTTGTGAGTACTCGTAATGCATTCTTTGGCACAACGCGGCCGCGTCTTCTAGAAGCGCGCCCCTTATCGGCATCGACTCCGGGCTTGTCGCAACTTTTTGCCAAGATGCCCAGAACGTGTCCAAATCGCTTTGGAGTCCGGAGTCGCTCGGCTCTGCTATTGTGGCCTCGAGTTGTTTCATCGCGTCGGACCGGTATTGCCAATTAGCACAAGCTTGCGTAGCGGCGCGCATCCGGTTTTCGATGAGTGCGTTTCGAACGCGCTCAACGTCTCCCATCATCACCCCTGAACCGAACGGGGAGACACCGATCGAAGACGCCTCCTGCGATTGCGCAAGCACCGCTCCCTCAACCAACACCAAGCGCTGACGCTTATAGGTCGGGTCGTTGGCGTGTGCAACGTTGTAGCCGAGGATATCCATCGCTCGGCGTTGTGCGAACAATCCAGTTTGCGCTACGTTGAGACCGAAGAAAGTGCTTGGCATGGCAGTCTACTGCTGAATGTCGAGTGTGTCTCGGGACTAGTTAGACATATCCCGCTCGTTCAAATTTCGACTTTCACCATTCAGTTTTCGGCTTTCAATCCGATCCATCTTGATCATGCTCTCCTGTCGAGGCTGATGACGAAAGGTTGAGCCTGACAAGTTGCGCCGTCCTTGGAATACGAGTTCGGTCCCGGATCGCTGGCCAATGTCCGAAGACAGCAGGCCACGATTTCAAGGCCGTTCTCAAGCAGTCTGCGATTGATCTCGTGCTGGTCTTGTAGCTCTCGGGCAAGTTGGCCGATCTTGACAAGCTCGTCCGTGATTAAGTCGGCATAGATCGGTCCGGCTAGGCTAGCCAAGGAAGCTGTCTTCGCGTCTTCAGAACCAATACCTGCTAGCTCCGACAGTTGCTCGACAGTCTCGGCCGCGGTTTGGTCGCGGTCGACGATTCGGCGCAGAATTTCTTCCTGCGCGGTGCAGGTTCGCACTAGAGCTTCAGGATCGTTGGCAACAAGTGCCTTTTCTTCTTGAACGGCGGCTAAATGCGCCTGCTTCAATAGCGAAGCTATATCATTTAGGCAGTCCAATAGGGTCTCACTTAACTGAACTTGCGAAGGCATCGCCACTACACCTGCCCTTCCACAACCGAATTGATCATTGCGGACGCAATTTCGTCCGCACCGCGTACTTCTCCAACAAACAGGGCTTCCTTTGCTCGGGCGACAACGTCCGCTCTTACGTCGGGCAACGCCAGCGCGGCGGCGCGTCCGCGTTCGACTAGTTCTGCTAGCCTCGATATAGTTACGACATCGCTCCGACCTAACTTCTCAGCCATGTCGATAGCCGATGTCTTGTAGATCTTGTTAAGATAGACTCCCTGTGTGCCGTCTATTCGTTTCGACTGGATTATCATCGCTTCGCACCTCTATTTCTTATCCGACGCCGCCGTATCGTCGATTCGCGAACTTGAATTCGTTCTGGCAAGCTGTCGGTAAAGCATCTCTGCTATTCCCACCGATTGCGTCCGGGCTGCGGTAGAACATATTTCAGCGTCCATCAAGTCCCTGAAGAACTCTTCTTCCCGCTTTGAGCCGAACAAGTCGGTGGTGGTAACAGTCTTGCGCATCGACTTAAGAAGGTAGCCGAGAAACATTCCCTCGAAGTCGGCACAAGCCCGTTTTAGCCTGCGTTCTTCATCGTCAGCGCCACTCTTGGTAATCATTTGAAGGTCGCTGAGCGGTCGCGCTGAAGTTTGCGATACACTGTCAGTTCGCATCGTCAGATAATCTCCAACTGTGCCTGAAGAGCACCTGCTTCCTTAATCGCTTGCAGAATGGCTATTAGGTCTCTTGGCGTTACTTTAAGCGCGTTAAGTGCTCTAACGAGCTCGCTTACCGTCGATCCGCCTTTGATCTCCATCAGGTGTCCCGTCTGCTCACTCGCTTTCACGGTTGTATCGACCGCCACAACGGTTTTTCCTGTTAGCGGTGCCTCAGGTTGACTTACCAGTGTTTCCGCCTTGATCTCAACGGTCAGCGCCCCGTGAGCGACGGCCACAGGAGTGATCCGTGCTTGACCACCGATTATGACCGTACCTGTGCGTTCGTTGACAATGACTTTCGCGACTGTGTCCGTACCGATTTCTATTGTTTCGATATCGGCTATCAGTCGGACTAGGTTGTCGCGATAATCGTCGGGAACTTTGACGGTCACAACATTTGCGTCGACCGCTACAGCGTTGGCCCCTTGAATCTTGGAATTTATTGCCGTGGCTGTCCGAGCCGCTGTGGCAAAGTCGCTTTGGTTGAGAGTGATATTGACCGCATCTCCGACAGTGAGACTAGTGTTGGTTGCTTTTTCCACTATTGCACCGCCAGGGATTCGGCCAACGGTCGGGTGGTTCTTTGTCGTGGAGGAGCCGCCTCCCGCGGCGCTGAACCCGCCAATCGAGACCGATCCCTGGGCTACTGCATACACCACTCCGTTTGCCGCTCGTAAAGGTGTTTGTAACAATGTGCCTCCTTGCAACGATCGCGCGTCACCGAGTGATGACACTACCACATCGATGGTGGTTCCCTCGCGGGCAAAAGGCGGAAGCGTTGCTGTGACAACCACCGCCGCGACGTTCTTTACCTTCATCTTCTCGGGGTCCACGCTAAGCCCATACGTCTCCAACATATTGGCCACGGACTGCGTGGTGAACCTGGTTTGCTGGCTGTCGCCGCTTCCATCCAGACCAACAACGAGTCCATAGCCGACGAGCTGGTTCGAACGTACGCCCTCGATTCTGGCTATGTCTTTTATTCGCACCGTCTGTGCGACGGCGGCTCCCCCAAAGGTGAATATTGCTGCTATGCACAGTGCTGTTCTTCTAACGCTCATGGCTTGGTTGGTCCAAAGGTTTGAAAGTCAGGTCCATATTCTGGCTTCACGCGGTTTTTGTAAATGCAATTGCGTATTCGGAAGGCCTCTTCCTGTTCCGTACTTTTTCTCGTCACAAGGCGTCCGAGGCGATCTCTTGGCACTATCAAACTTGCGTAAAGGTGCACCTAGAAAAGAATCCTCAGTATTTTCGTGATAATGCCCTCTTTCTGGCGGCTTCCGATCGGCCCGCTTCCGGTATGCGTTATCTTAGCGTCGGCTATGGCGGTCGACAGCACCGTGTTGTCGGGGCCGATGTCCTGGGGGCGTACCGTTCCCGTCAGCTTGATCTCCTGTTTTTCCTGATTGGTTTGAACGAGCCTCGTGCCTTCGATCACGAAGTTGCCATTTTCATTAATCGACTTGACTGTCACAGTCATCTTGGCAGTGAACTTCGTTGTTCTGGATGTGCCGCCTGATGCTTTCAATTGATCGCCGCCTTCGTAGCTCACGATCGGAATGTTGCTGATTAGTGGTCCGACACCGGGTCCCGCTTCGGTCTTGGTGTCCTTCTTGGCGTCGGTTGATGCCGTGCTCGACGAAGCAGCCGACTCAACGATCAACACAGTCAGTATGTCGCCAGCCTTGATAGCTTTCTTGTCGGCGAACATCGAAGTTTTTGAGTCCGCTTGCCATAGAGATTCGGCGTAGACTCCTGCCGTGACGGCCAAAACGGTAATCAGAGTTAAGGAGCAGATCCTATACATGGTTGCACTCCACTATCTGGTAATGATTGCGACTCCAGGTCCGAGCACTTTTGCTTGAATGTCCTCACTTGAGACGGCTGGCCGCACTCGCACCATGTCGCCTGTTCTTGCGTCTTGTCTAACTTCTGCCGAGGTTCGTAACGTTACCGAACCGCATGTGACTGTGAGCGTTACCGTATCGCCTCGACGAACTGTAAACGAAGCCGCCACATCGCGCGCGGTAATCAGTTCACCGGGCGAGATGGGACGAGCCGCTACCATGCTCGTTAAGTCGGTTCTTGATCGGATCAGGGCCTCTGGTTTTCTTGTTACGTTCCGCTGATCCCACACCGTGTTTTCAGGTGTCAGTGCCTCGCCTTGCCTTATCGCTTTTGTGGCGACTAACACTTCGGCTGTCGCCTTGACATTAAGCGTGACACTTGTGCTTGCCACAACTCGCTCGTTGACAACCACATCGATCGCTACTGCAACTGGCCCCGGCCTGACTTCAGGAGTCAGCGTCCGAGTCCTGATTTTGGCCTCTCCGAATGAAGTGACGATTTCCTTTGGTGCGTGGTCAACGGTGACCTCAAAGATTCGGCCGTCCGCCGGAAGTTTTTCAAGCACAAACTCCCTTGCCCTATTAGCAAGTTCCTGAGTACTAAACCGGATGCATTTTCCAACAAGTTCCACTCGCTGTGCGCCACTCACCGGGACCGCAATTCCAGTCCGTGCCTGAAGCCGCTGTTGCACCTCACTGGAGTCCAAGAACGAGTTCTTGCCAGGCATAGGACCGGTCGCTACCGGTAAGGACTCTATTTTTTGAACCGCATTGCGGGGACCGTTGATTTGAGCCACGTCTTTAAGCACTACGGTTTGCGCTGGCTGGACCTCGACTCGTGATCGAAGCGTTATCTTGGTTACCGGCGAACGTGCCGTTCCCGTAATGGCTGTTGCGTATGTTAATGTCAACAGGATAGTTGTGATCGCTAGTTTCACGTTAAATTACCTGCGTATGTTATTTGCAATGTTGAGCATCTCATCTGCGGTCTGGATGGTCTTCGAGTTGACCTCGTAAGCGCGCTGCGCTAGGATCATATTAACCATCTCTTCAACAACCTTGACGTTGGACATCTCTAAGAAGCCTTGAGCCAGGGTGCCGAGTCCGTCCTGACCGGGGATACCTGGAATTGGTTCGCCGGACGAATCAGTCTTGGCGTAAAGATTACGGCCCAGGCTTTCGAGGCCGGCTGGATTGATGAAGTTGGCAAGCTGAATTGTGCCGACTTCCTGCGGGGCGGTTTGGCCAGCTACTGTCACGGAGACAGTTCCGTCCTCGCCGATCTCAATTTTCTTGGCACCCGAAGGAACTGTAATCGCCGGGTCAAGTGGATAGCCGTCAGAAGTTACTATCCTGCCGGTTCCGTCTACCTTGAACGAGCCGTCACGCGTGTAGGCAAGTTCGCCTGTTGGCAAAGTCACCTGGAAGAACCCAGCACCCTCGATGACAAGGTCCAGCGGGTTGCCTGTCTGTTGGAAGTCGCCCTGAACGAAAATCTTCTGCGATGCCGCCGGTCGGACACCAAGACCAACTTGGATGCCTGTCGGAATCTTAACGCCTTGCGCTTGCGTCGCACCGGTTGCTCTAATCGTTTGGTAGAGCAGGTCCTGGAAGTCTGCTCTGGACCGTTTGAACCCAGTGGTGTTGACGTTCGCCAGGTTGTGTGCGATGACATCCATGTTGAGCTGTTGGGCTTCCATACCCGTTGCTGCGGTGTGCAGACTGCGAATCATGCCTTTCCTCCGACTAGACCTTTCCTGCTTCGTTAATTAGTTTTTCGAGAGTTCGGTCTACATTGCCAATCACACGCTGGTTCGCTTCAAACGAGCGCATATTGACGATCATATCGGTCATCTCACGGATTACGTTAACGTTGGACTCTTCCAACGCGCCTTGTGTGATCTTCGTTTCATCGGGGTTTTCGCCAACAATCTTGATTTTGTCAACCTCGACGCCATTTGCGGTGATGGTTCCGTCCTGCGCAACAGCGATCTTGCCTTGCGGAAGCTTGATGTTGCCCGACTTACCCTGCACTTTGGCTCCGTCCAAGGTGCAAAGTTCTCCGGATGAATCGATGCGGAATGCACCGTTGCGCGTCTGCCGAGTCGTTCCGGACAAAACGACCTCAAACGCTCCAGGGCCTTCTATTGCCAGATCGAGATCGTTGCCGGTAACGCGCACCGCACCGGGCGATGTATCCACCGCATCTTGAACGGTGACCATTACGGGATTTACCGGAGAGTCGGGGTAGGGGGGCCTGCTGGCGTCTTTTAGACTTACAAAGCTGCGCTCAAGTGTCTCAGCAAACGACGTCGCAGCTACACGTTGGCGCTTGAACCCGGCCGTCTGTGCGTTTGCGATGTTGTTCGCTATAATGTCCTGTTTGCTCGACTGTGCGACCATGCCGCTTGCGGCCGCGTAGAAAGCTCGGATCATCGGTTGCCTCCAATGCACGTATCGACATGCTGCCTGTTCTCCTTTAGCGTCCTCATCGTAATCAAACCGATACTTTGCAGCTATTGGGGTTTTCCACCAAGTATGGGTTCTTGCAAGTTTGACTATCCAACTAGTCTTATACGAGTTATTCTGGTAGTAAGAGAGGGACCTCACTGCTTTGGGGCTGT
>JAOAGX010000323.1 GCA_026415535.1 Armatimonadota bacterium
GATTAATCACGTTGCCCCGGCTCTTGCTCATTTTGAAGCTGCGTGCATCCACACGGATGGAATTATCAGATTTGAGAACGAAACCATCTCCACGTTTTTCGACATCATCCTCGCTGACTCGTTTTCCGATCAGTTTTTCCCCTGTTTTCTTGTGATAACCAACCATGACTGGACCGCCCGGGGTTGCTTCCTCACCGATGCTGGTTAGTTCGCTTGCGCTGCAGTAACTGCCATCAGGGAATACAAAAACGGTATATTCAGTTTCGCCAAGGATGAGGCCCTGGTTAACGAGTTTGTAAAATGGTTCGGGTGTTGACACGTAACCGAGGTCGTAAAGCACTTTGTGCCAGAATCTTGCATATAGAAGATGCAACACGGCATGCTCGGCCCCTCCCACGTAAAGATCAACTCCTGGACATGGTTTTCCCCTGCCCTGATATCCGGCACCGTCCATCCAGTATTGTTCAGCGATTCTATTGCAAAATTCTTTTGGATTATTCGGATCGATATAGCGC
>JAOAGX010000324.1 GCA_026415535.1 Armatimonadota bacterium
TCCGTAGAGTCCAGCGCAATACAGCGCACCATATCATCGCCTAAATGCTGCGCCACCTCGCACACCAGATGGATATCCCTCTCGGCGTCGTCGATGGTGACCGCATTCAGGATGGCAGGCAGTTCTTCTGCCGGAAAGCGGGCATCTACTACTGGTCCCATCACTTGCGCTACTGTGCCTATGGCCATCGAATATACGTCAACCTCCCTTGATTATGGTATGATGTCTTTTATAATCGCAACTATGTCTCATTCTGTCATTCTGAGCGAAGCGAAGAATCTCAAGAGATGCTTCGCCTGCCGCTCAGCATGACAATCTTAGGGTTCGCCCGTATCGCTACCGTGTCATTCTGAGCGAAGCGAAGAATCTCAGCTTGGCGATACTCCGAGATGCTTCGCTGACGCTCAGCATGACAAGGGAAGGACATTCTACCCTGTCATTCTGAGCGAAGCGAAGAATCTCAGCTTGGCGATACTCCGAGATGCTTCGCTGACGCTCAGCATGACAAGGG
>JAOAGX010000325.1 GCA_026415535.1 Armatimonadota bacterium
GATCGGGCCATCATTCGACTCCGAGATAATGAAGTTAGTCCTGCAAGAGGCTGTATTTGAAGCCGGGGTTGAGCTGCAGCTGCACACGTTCTTTGACAGAGCGCGAATTGCCGACGACGGAAAAATTGTTGCGCGCCTGGTTTCGAAGTCGCCGACTCGGTGGGCCGAGAGAAGTGGGAATGTGGGGGAGATTCTTCGCTGCGCTCAGAATGACGGGGAGAGTCAGAATGATGAGAGTGGTCAGAATGATGTGAGGAGTGAAGGAGGGATTCTTCGCTGCGCTCAGAATGACGGGGAAGATAAGAATGACGAAGATGGTTGGAATGATGTGAGGGATTGGAACGACGAAGATGGTTGGAATGATGTGAGGGATTGGAACGACGAAGATGGCTGGAATGATGAAGGCGGTCGGAATAGTGCGCGTGAGCAGGTGGTCAGGTGTCAACGGTTGATTGACTGCAGCGGCGACGGAGACGCAGCGTTCTCTTTGGGAGCCGATTACTCAAC
>JAOAGX010000032.1 GCA_026415535.1 Armatimonadota bacterium
TTGCCGGATCGTACACGATCGCCGGACCATCTAGCACAGGCTGGGGAGTAACACGCTTGCCTTGGTAGCCCGACTCGCGTACGCCGAATCGGTAGGCGTAGTCCTGTAAACTACATTGGGCACACTTCTCGCAGCTGAGACAATCAGACGGATGGTCCGAAAGCAACAGCTCAAGAACCATTCGCCTTGTCTCACGTAGCAGATCCGAATCGGTGCGAACAACCATACCTTCACTCACAGGGTGAGAACAGGAGGCAACAAGCGTCTTCGCTCCCTCGACTTCCACTACGCACAGCCGGCAAGAACTGGACGGCGGCAGACCCAAATTGGGATCGTAGCAAATGTGAGGTATGTCTATACCGACAGATTTAGCGGCATCGAAAATCGTTGTGCCGTCAGGAACAGCTACATCCACACCGTCTATCTTAAGGCTAATCAGCTTGCTCACAGTGCAGACTCCTTTTGCCATACCTCTAATCCACTGAAACCGCGTTGAACTTGCAAGCCTGAACACAAGCACCACATCGAACGCAAGTAGCAATGTTGATTGTATAAGGTTCTTTGGGTTTGCCTTCCACTGCCCCAACCGGGCATACTTTGCGGCAGGCGCCGCATCCAACGCAAACTCCGTCTATAATCCGATAAGAAAGCAAGTGGCGACACGCCTTAGCTGGACACCGCCGCTCATGGATGTGGGCGTCATACTCATCGCGAAAGTAGCGTATAGTGGACAATACGGGATTTGGAGCAGTTTGACCAAGACCGCAAAGCGAAGCCTTGTTAATCATCTCTCCCAGTTTAGCAAGTTGTTCAACTTCTCCCGATTCGCCCTCGCCACACGTGAATCGCTCGAGCATCTCAAGCATTCGCCTGGTTCCTATACGGCAAGGCGTGCACTTCCCACATGATTCCGCCTGAACGAAATCTGTAAAGAAACGCGCTATGTCCACCATACAAGTGGTGTTATCCATCACGATCAAGCCGCCTGATCCCATGATCGCACCGATCTGTTGAAGAGAGTCATAGTCGATAGGGTAGTCCAAGTAATCCGCCGGCACGCAGCCTCCGGATGGTCCGCCCATTTGTGCGGCCTTGAATTGTCCGTCCCCGGGAATGCCTCCGCCGACATCGTAAATGATCTGCCTGAGAGTAGCGCCCATTGGCACTTCGACAAGACCTGTGTTTTTGACCTTACCCGCAAGCGCGAATATTTTGGTTCCTTTCGACCCCGCCGTGCCAATCTGCGAATAGGCGTTCGCTCCCATCTCGATTATTCGCGGGATGTTAGCCCAGGTCTCGACGTTGTTTATAACCGTCGGCTTGCCGCTGTAGCCAAAAGTGACTGGGAACGGCGGGCGCGGGCGTGGCATTCCGCGTCGTCCTTCGAGGGATGCAATAAGAGCAGTTTCCTCACCACAGACAAACGCACCCGCTCCTTTCCGAATCTCGATGTCGAAATCAAAACCGTATCCCAATATGTTGGATCCCAACAGGCCTGCTTCACGAGCCTGCGCTAGCGCTGTTTGGGTGTGCTCTATTGCGATTGGATACTCCGCCCTAACGTAGATGAACCCTCTCTCAGCCCCAACAGCGTATGCGCCAATAATCATTCCTTCGATTATTAGGTGGGGATCTCCCTCGAGCAGCGCACGATCCATAAATGCACCTGGGTCGCCCTCGTCGGCGTTGCAAACTACGTACTTGGGCGATCCCTCCGCTGCCTGGCCTAAACGCCACTTGAGACCGGTGGGGAACCCTGCTCCGCCGCGACCACGTAGTCCAGAGGCCGCGACTTCGTCGATCACTTGTTCCGGAGACATCGAGCTCAGAACCCGTTCCACGGATTCATAGCCTCGCTGGGCTATGTAGTCTTCCAGACTTCGCGGATCGATCAGTCCACAATTGCGGAGCACAAGCTTGGTTTGATGTTTGTAGAAAGGTATATCCTCTTGACGCCACACGACTTCGTCGCCCAGTCGGTAACAAAGTCGATCGACGATACCGTCCCCAACAACACTGGTCTCGACAATTTCCCTTACATCATCAGCGCGGACTCCTTGGTAAAAAATACCTTTAGGATCGATGACTACCGCTACCGCTCCGGCGCACAATCCGTGACAGCCGGTACGCACTACTCTGACTCTGGACGTCAGCTTGCGCGCCGCTACCTCGCACTCGAATGCCTCACACACTGCTAGCGCACCAAGAGCGCGGCATCCGGTCGAACATACCCGAATCGATATTTCCGGCTTGGCACGCTCGGCCACTGACTGACGCAAATCGCTCAACTCACGTCTGGGTGGTAAATGATTCATTCTGATTCTGCCCCAAATCTCCTGAGAATGGTGCCGACGCTCGTCGGAGTGAGATTGCCGTAGTACTGATCGTCGATCATTATTACGGGAGCTAGGAAACAGGTTCCGAGGCAAGCAACAGTTTCGAGGTAGAACTTTAGATCGGTCGTGCTTTCGCCGTTCGTTATACCTAGCTCGCGCTGGATGGCCTCAAGCACCTGTCCGCCACCTTTCACGTGGCATGCCGTACCGCAGCACACTCGGATGGTATGACGTCCCCTAGGGTGGGTGTAAAACTGGGCATAGAAAGTGACAACCCCGTAGATTCTGCTCAACGGTATCCTGATACGGCGACTGAGCTCGACCAAAGCAGGCGCAGGCAGGTAGCCAAAATGATCCTGTATGTCCTGCAGCGTCGCTATTAGGTTGGACTCGGGAGTAACGGCCAGGCGGTCGAGTAGTTCGCATATTTCTTCGTGAGAAACGGCAGTGGGAATAGCCGCATCGGATGTCGTGTCAGCCATGTCTCTCCCTCCCGGGTCTACTAGTTTGATTCTAGCATGAAGCCGAACTAGAACACAAAAAGACTGCAGCCAAAATAGTTTCGACAGCCGCGTCTTCGGCGACTCGACTTTTCTCAACCAAGTAAAAGGAGTCGCAAATAACACAAAGTCCGCACTCTATAGCAACAACCTCTAACCGAGTAAGCACGTCGTCGCGAGGTAATCCCTATACGGCCGCAGTTATCAGACCACGCTGTCCCTAGCGTGGTGAGGAATCCCGAGTGTTTTGCTGAGATCCTTCGCTGCGCTCAGGATGACGACACAATGCATGATGGGATGACGAAATACTGCACAGGACAACGACACAATGCTCGGAATGACAACACGATTCATAGGACGACAATACGATACTCGGGATGACAACAAGATGCATATGATGAGGGCAAGATAAATGTGATTGTAACACGACTTATATTACGGCGAGAAGACACTAATATTACGGCGATACTGCTCATTAGGATAATTGCCTGGGCGCCCAAGATGACGACATTCCACGCCGGATGACAACGTAACGCTCGTAACCACCCTATTTTCAAAGGCTACCTCGTACTCCAAACATGCAGGAAACACAGGTACGATCGAAGAAAAGTTTAGTAAGTAGCGTTATGCATACATGAACATAACGAATCTATCGGCAAAGGATGAACAAGTTGGCATTAACTATTCTGGCTCCGAGTGACCTTATCGAAAAAATCGCCAGGTTCGCTGAGTCAACAACGATCCCCGTTAGGATAGTACACGAAGGCGAAGCTGACTTGCAGGTGGTGCGCTCGAAAGGACAGCTCGAGAGTATCGGCTCCACTCTTCAAGCGGGTGGATGGATACGCTGCACTGTTGCACGTGAGATCGCGTCACGCTTGGGCATCGACAAAAAACAGTTTGGCTCATTGCTTGATGTCCTGGATATCAAGATTCGCGATTGCGAGTTAGGGTGCTTCTGATGGCTATCCTCTGGACTATCTGCGGCGCGGGGAGAGGTGTGGGAAAAACACATCTGGCCCTTTCGCTCTGCAACAATCTTCCAAATGCGGTGTACGTAAAACTAGGCAGTGGACGGCCACGCCCAGACAAACACGCCAACCTTACCCACACGCAACAGGAGCTTGATGCATTCATTAACGCGTATTCCAACAAGTGCAAACACATCATTGCCGAAGCAACCGCCCTTGCTCGTACGGGGAAAGGCGACTTGATCATCTTCATCGATGCTCCTGCGAACCACCCAGATCCAAGAAGCGACCGAGACCAACTTTTCACCACCGCGCATATTAAGATCTCTCCGGAATCCAACGCCCGCGATTGGGAAAACATTTTGCAAGCCAAGCTTGAGGGCCCTGATCTGACTAAGAGGGTTTTAGCAATCCTACTGGACCAACGCCGGTTTATTATTGAGCAAACGCTTAGAGTTCGAAGCAGAATCTGGTTTGCATTCGGCGAGCGACGAGTGTTTGGACCCGGAATCGCTAAGCTGCTTGACGGCATCGATCAGCTAGGAAGTCTCGCAGAAGCCGCCAGATCAGCCAAAATTAGCTATCGTCGAGCATGGGACCTCGTTAAAGAAGCCGAGGCTGTCCTGGGCATGAAACTTGTCGAACCTCGCGTTGGAGGAAACGGAGGAGGCGGATCAAAACTTTCAGACTCTGGCAGGAAACTGCTTGATGCATTCAATGTCCTTAGCCACGAAGTCGCAGCGTACGCTGACCGGCGATTCACCGAGATCGTAGGAGATTGGACTAGTGGCAAACAAAAACCGTGCGATCAGCATTGAAGAAGCCTTAGCCATAGTCGACGAGACTATGGGCACTGTTCGACCAGTTGCCGAAACAGTGGCTTTAAGGAATGCTCTTGGTCGGGTTGCCTTTGCGGATCAAAGGTCGCGTCTCGACCTGCCTCCCTTCGACAAGTCGGCTATGGACGGGTACGCAGTACTTGCAGACGACGAGTGCGACGAGTACGAGGTTGTCGAAACAGTCCCCGCGGGTCACACAGGAACGAAGGAACTTACTCCCGGAACTACTGTCAAGGTGATGACGGGAGCTGCAGTTCCTAAAGGCACCGGAAAAGTGATAATCCTGGAACACTGTGAGGAACACAGTGGCCGGGTTAGAATTCTCAAGCGCGACGACGCGGAAAACATCTGTAGAAGGGGCGAAGATGTCCGGGCCGGCGACGTAGTGTTGAACTCGGGCACCATTTTGGGCCCTGTGGAGATTGCCAACCTAATCGCTTGCGGTATCACTGAAATCGAAGTAGCCAAGAAACCGCGAGCGGCGATTCTCTCGACAGGCGACGAAATAGTCGACTCGCCGGAACATATCACGCCGGGCAAGATCATGAACTCAAACGGCCCGATGCTTACGGCTCTCGCAGCGCAGTATGGGATGGAAGTGGTTCTTGAACGTAGCGTGCCGGACGATCTAGAAGCTACGAAGAAGGCCTTATACGAAGCGATCCACAAATCCGATATAACGATCATTTCAGGCGGAGTCTCGGTAGGCGATTACGACTGTGTGACCTCGGCACTTCATAAGGTCGGATTGGCCGTACGGTTTTCTCAGATCGCAGTTCAACCCGGCAAGCCGACGGTTTACGCTACCTCTTCCAACGGCAAAGCAGTATTCGGCTTACCCGGAAATCCGGTGTCGGTATTCCTAATGTTCCACCTACTCGTACGTCGCGCTGTGGATAGGATGACGGGAAGAAAATCTCAAAGGCGTGAGTTTGTATTGCCGCTCGCGAGTATGTTCAGACGAAGAAAGGCAGAGCGAGTCGCCTTCGTCCCAGCAAGTATTACAGATCAGGGCGCTTTGGAACCAGTAGAGTTTCACGGTTCCGCACACCTGGCTTCGCTTTTGTGCGCCGATGGTTTCTTCAGAGTCCCGATAGGCGTAACCGAGCTAGCAAAAGGCAGCAAGGTTGTTTTCATGCCACTGATGAGACTGGAGACATGACTGACCGCTTCGGACGAGAGATAACGCGCCTCAGAGTGTCCGTGACAGACACGTGCAACCTCAACTGCGTCTACTGTACTCCGTTCAACAGCTCGGACGGTCGAAGATATGACGTCCCGGACCATAGCTCGGACATTTCGAACTATTATTGGCCGCCTAATCGAGAAGCCCTTTCGTACGAAAAAATAGCCGAAGTAGTACGTGCAGCGGTTAGTATGGGAGTGCGTAAGGTTCGACTGACTGGTGGAGAACCGCTTGTGCGCCCCAATCTTCATGTGCTTGTTCAAATGATCGCCGAGATTGACGGAATCGAAGACCTTTCATTGAGTACAAATGGAACGCAGCTCGCCGATTACGCGGAGTCTCTTGCCAAAGCCGGCCTCTGTAGAGTAAACGTGAGTCTTGACAGCATCGACCCAGACCGCTATCGAGCCATCACGCGGGGGGGAGATATTAGCCGCGTTATAGCAGGAATTGAGGCCGCAAAAAGAGCGGGGCTCAGCCCAATCAAACTCAACTGTGTGGTCGAACATTCTTCGGACGAACCCGATGCCATCGGTGTGGCGCGGTTCGCGGAGGAAAACAATCTCGAGGTCAGATTTATCCCTCGGATGGACTTTCACCTAGGAAGATTTGGGGTAGTCGAAGGAGGTACAGGAGGCGACTGCAAGCTTTGCGACAAACTGCGCCTTACCAGCGACGGACAGGTAAGACCGTGCTTGTTCTCGGACTTAAGCTTTAATATCCGTGAACTAGGCGTTGTGAAGGCACTTGAACAGGCGATACTCTCCAAACCTGAGAGGGGTTCCGCTTGTTCCCAAAACTGGATTCGTATAACTGGAGGATAAGTTGAACAGTCTCTCTCACGTTGACTGCGTTGGACGCGCGAAGATGGTGGATGTTGGCGAGAAACCCGTTCAGCGAAGGGTAGCCCGCGCATCAGGTCGAATTTCCCTTGCGCCGACTACCATAAAGCTGATCCGTGAAAACCTGATCAAGAAGGGAGATGTGCTAACAGTCGCTCAGATCGCCGGCGTCCAGGCTGCCAAGCGAACAAGCGACCTGATTCCGCTGTGCCACCCGCTTCAACTCGACTCGATCAATGTGGAAATGGAGCTTGGCGAGGATTGCGTCGCTGTCACAAGCGAAGTTCATTGCGAGGGTAAAACGGGTGTTGAGATGGAAGCAATTACAGCCGTCGCAGCTGCACTTCTTAGTATCTATGATATGTGCAAAGCCGTGGACAAAAGCATGGTCATCGGAGATATTCGCCTGATCGAAAAGGTGAAGCAGAATGTCTAGCGAAGGCCGCATAGTATCGGTAAACATCTCAACTGATAAGGGAACCTCGAAGCGGTCGGCAACCGAGATCGTGATAACCGATAGGGGTGTTGGAGGCGACGCCCACGCTGGGCCATGGCATAGGCAGGTCAGTCTGCTCTCGATCGAGAAGATCGAAGCCTTCGCAGAACGCGTTGGGCGCGAAATAAGACCCGGTGAATTTGCGGAGAATATTACAACCCGTGGAATCGACATCTCGACAGTAGGCTTGATGGACAGATTACTAATAAAGAGCCCTATTCCATCTTCCCATGAGAAAAGGAGAAACGAAAATTCTCCTCCTACAGCAAAGGGGAACTCGGTAAATGTAGAACTCGAGGTCACTCAGATTGGCAAAGCCTGCCACGGCCAGGAGTGTGCCATATTTCGCGAGGTCGGAGAATGCCTTATGCCGAAAGAAGGCATCTTCTGCCGAGTAATCACTGGCGGAACGGTCAGACCGGGAGACTTGATAATCCACTCGCCAAGGCCACTCAAGTTCAAGATCGTAACGCTCAGCGACCGCGCCTATCGGGGCGAATACGAAGATCGAAGCGGTCCGCTAATACGCAAGATAATTGAATCCTTTTTTCAAGGCAAGCATTGGCACCCAGAAATAGCCAGCGTTACCCTGCCTGATGATCCAAACGGACTACGACGCGAGCTAATCGCAGCTCGTGATAATGAGACCGATATCGTGCTTACCACAGGTGGCACTGGGGTCGGCCCGCGAGATTTCACACCAGAGACTGTAGCTGCCGTTTGTGACAAACTTATCCCTGGCATTATGGAGCATATCAGAGTAAAGTTCGGTGCAGAGAACCCGAACGCTTTGTTGAGTAGAAGCGTGGCCGGTGTCGCTGGAACAACATTGATCTATGCACTGCCTGGCAGTGTTAAGGCGGTTGAGGAATATATGAGTGAAATACTGCTCACTATGGAACACTTGATACTCACCATACACGGATTGGACGCCCACTGACACCATGCCAAACACTGAACAAACAAGCGAGGTTCGCGCTCTAAGAATCTCAACAGAATCTGCACCTACTGAAGAGAAAGGCCTTGTAATCGTCGAGCGACCAATAACGATCTCGATCGAAGGTATTGGCGACTACATTCTGATGTGTACGCCTTCTGACGTGGTTGCTCTTGCTGCAGGGTTTGCCTATACCGAAGGACTAATTACAAGCACAGATGACATAAAATCAATCCGACGATGCAGTAGCGACCCATATACCATTCGAATTCGTCTTAGTAGTCATTGTAGTGCGGAAAAAGCATCGCGTGCTCGAAACCTGATCGTGACAAGCTCATGTGGCATCTGCGGGACCAAGAGGATTGCCGAGGTGCTAGATATGATTCCGCATCCAGGTAGTAGCATGCGAGTTGCGCTTTCCACCATTCTGGATGCTCACAAGAAAATGAGAACCCGCCAAAAACTTTTTGCCGAAACCGGCGGTGCACATGCGGCCGCACTGTTCACATCTGAGGGTGAGATTGTAGGGTTTGCGGAGGATATTGGAAGGCACAATGCGGTGGACAAGGCAGTTGGGAAACTTCTATTTCCCCACCTTACATCCTTCCATTTGCAAGAAGGCGAAACTCGTGCATTCCATCTCCAAGAGGATGACAAAAGGTTAGCAACCGGCCTGGGACTTGCATTCTCCGGCAGAGTAAGCTTCGAAATAGTTGCCAAAGCAGCGCGAGCAGGGATTGAGCTAATCGCTGCAGTATCGGCTCCGTCCTCGTTGGCTATCGATGCAGCCAATCGCTGCGGAATGACACTGTGTGGATTTGTGCGTGGCGACCGATCAACCGTTTACTGCCACGATTTCAGAATCGCGTCGTGACACAAGCACTAGCCAGACGCAGAAACCCACGGCTTTCTGATCCGCAAGACTGCCAAATCGTGTCCAATCGACCTCGATTGTCCAGCTGTTCTTGACTACTCTCAATTATTCGGCTATCGTGGAATAGCTAAACCCATCCTTGAGGAGGCACAACCTGACTCGCAGGCTCATTCGCTACTTGACGCTTGTCGTTGTAGTGCTCCAACCGTTAGCGGCCACAGCGGGAGAAAACGTGACAATACGTTCGGCTTCCGGAGCCGCGTTGAAGCCTTCGCAGATTACAAGTTTGAGCATCAGAAAGACTTGCGGCGATTGCCACGATGTAGATGCCAAGGCAAAGTCGTTGCACTTCAACAAATCCGAGTCCAAACCCAATCCTGAAACGTCGGATTGTCTTTCCTGTCATCTACCAGAGAAGAATGCGTTCACTCCAGGCGGAAGGATCAGAAGGGCTATTTCTAATCCGACCCTGGAAAGCTGTGTTAACTGCCACCCGGATGTGGCTAACCAGATTGCCCGGACAGCCCACGGTCGGCCCGACAAACGTATAGGTGACCATCCAACTTGTGTTACGTGTCACACTGGTGACCCACAAAATATCAAGCAAATCCCACAGACCAGCCGTAAATCAAAAACAGAATTGTGTAGCTCCTGTCACCGACAGACAGACCTTCTGCATCGTTATGGAATGCGACCCAGCGCAGTGGAATCTTATGAACAGAGCTTCCACGGCAAAGCCCTTATTCGATTTGGCCAAGAAAAATCAGCAGGCTGCGTTGATTGCCATGGCCACCACAAAATAGTATCCCTAGCAGAGTGCGTCGTAAATAATGGAAGCTCCCGTTTGGTAGTAACGTGCTCCAAGTGCCATCCAGGAGCGAAGATGAACTTCTGTATGTCCGGCGCGAGCCATTTGCGGCTAAAAATTGAACGGTCGCTATTACTGACTGTGGAAGACATCTTTTTTAAGGCGCTGACGATTGGGGTAATGGTTCTACTGCTATTTGTGGTGGCGCTTGATTTGCGAGCGAAAGTATTCGGACCACATCCGGCACCTCAGTCCGGACGAGCCGTGGCAGCACTTATCGCTACAAGCTACTGCGCAATGGTTACCGGCTTGGTTCTGGCCATATGTAAGATCGGCGGCAGCGAATGGGCTTGGGTTGCGGCGATCACCTTGATAGCCGCGGCTTTCGTCGTTCATGCTGCGCGAAAGAAGTCGCAAAGTAAGAAGGAAAAAACCTATCTCAGGTTTAGTTTGAGCCTTCGGCTTCAACATATATGTCTTGCTGTGAGCTTCGTCGTACTTGTGTTGACAGGAATGCCATTAAAGTTCGCGCACGTCGGTTGGTCACATCATTTGCACATTCTCTTTGGCGGGTTCTCCGGTGCTAGAATTGCACATCGCGTAGCGGCTATTGTAATGACCGCCACTTGGCTGTGGCACGGTTTGCACTTGCTTTACCTGTGGAAAAAAGCCGGATTCACTTTGTCATCTTGGACAATGTGGCCGTCAAAGAAGGATTTCTCTGATTTCCTGGACACGATCAAGTACTCTCTCGGACTTCGAAAGGAACCTCCTAGATATGGGCGCTTTACCTGGAAAGAGAAGTTCGATTACTTCGCTGTCTATTGGGGAATGCCCATTATGGTGTTGTCGGGACTAGTGTTGTGGTTTCCCGTATTCTTTGGCAACCGGCTGACTGACCACGGCCTAGGCATAGCTTACATCGCACACAGTGACGAGGCGCTCTTGGCATTTCTCGCGATCTTGATGTGGCATCTTTACAACACTCACTTTGATCCCGAGCACTTCCCGATGAGTCCCGTGTGGCTGACCGGCACACTTACGGAATCTGAGATGGAACGCGAGCATCCACTAGAAAAAGCCGAACTTGACGCGCGAGATTCCGAACCCAGCAATAACAGGCTTGGGGGGCCTCAGGCAGAGGAACGCCATGGCAAAGAACCAAACACCTAGTGACAACGCACAAGAAGAGCGAGAAATAGGAATCTTTGACGCGTTGTGGAGCCTTTTTAGCTCCATGAAAACAGCCATCGCGCTTCTTTTGATAATTGCGTTTGCCTCTGTATTAGGCACGGTTATCGAGCAAAACGCCACCGCAGACGTTTATATAAAGGCATACGGAGAAAAGGGTTATGCACTGCTGCGTGCGTTAGGCCTTACCGACGTATATCACTCCGGTTGGTACGTCCTTCTTCTCTCGCTTTTCTCAGTGAACCTAGCAGTCTGCACGATAAAGCGATTCGGGATTGCGTGGCGAAGAACGTTCTGTCCGGAAGTGGTTTCAGAGCCTGAACAGATTGCCGCGCTGCAGAGATCGGAAGAAATCACTACTACATTGCCGCTCGACGAAGCTTTATCAAAGGTGGTTGGTGCTCTCCGCAACAGGCACTATAGTGTTAGGACCGCAAGACCAGCAAACTCAATATCCGTGTACGCAGCCAAAGGGCGGCTAGGCATCTGGGGGCCTTACATCACGCACTTCAGTATGCTGATCATCTTTGCAGGAGCGATCGCGGGAGGATTACTTGGCTCGCGCGGACAGTTGGTAATCGCCGAAGGCGAAAAAGCGAACTCTTACGTGCTAAGGAAGGGAGATACTAACGGAGGCGGCGGTCCGAGGTTAACCAACCTGGGTTTCAGCGTGCGACTCAGGAGTTTTATAGTTAGGCTCGACAAATTGCGCCGGCCGACAAGCTACCGTAGCGATTTAGAGGTTTACGAAGGATCTAAACTCGCCACACGCAAGGTAGTCGAAGTCAATTCTCCGCTTACCTACAAAGGAACTTCATTCTACCAAGCCGACTATGGCCTTGCAGGATTGGTGTTGCGTGTCACTTATCGGAACGGCGACAGCGTTGATCTCAATTACAGGGTAAGCGTCGTCGAAAACCCCAAAGGCCGAATATACGGCATATCCAGTTCCGACAACCCTATGAGACAAGTCGCACTCGGTGGTAAGAAGCTCACATTGTATATCCACAACATCGCACCGGATTATGTTGGCGAAAACGCGGTCAGCACCTCAGACCGTCCGCTAAATCCAGCGTGTGACGTTCTTGTCAGCGACAGGTATCCAGAATACAAAGGTATCGACGCGTGGACCAGACTTGGCTGGTTACCGGTTTCGAAATCTGCTAACTATAAGGGTTTCCGCATCGAACTTGTTAGAACCATAGATTACACCGTACTTGAAGTGGCAAAGAATCCCGGGCTTCCAATAGTTTACTTAGGATTTGGTTTGATACTGCTCGGGGTGTTTGTCTCTTTCTACACAACGTCTCGAACCATTAGAGTCTCGATCACAGCAAGCGGAACCGGCTCTCGATTAGTGATTGGAGCCACGTCGCGAGCTGAACCCGCCATTTTCGATAAGGACCTCGATCACCTGCAAAGCACATTGACGGAGGATCGAACAAATTGACGGTACAAACAGGCGTGATTCTTTTTAAGATCGCATTCTGGGCATACGCGTTGGCAACGATCTTTTATGTAATCTTTGTTGTCAACAGGACCGTAACCTGGGGCAGAACGGGGCGCCTGTTGTTGTGCGTAGGGCTTGCATTGCACACGGCATCCTTGGCGACGCGATATATTGCAACCTGTCTCTTATACACATCT
>JAOAGX010000033.1 GCA_026415535.1 Armatimonadota bacterium
AGTTTATGGTGATGCCGGTAGGGGCGTCCAGCTGGGCCGAGGCGCTGCGCATGTGTGCGGAAGTTTACCACAACTTGGCCAAGGTCCTCAAGGCTCGCAAGCTATCGACCTCTATCGGTGGCGAAGGCGGGTTCGCACCCCACCTCAATACCTCTGAAGAAGCAATCGAATGCATCCTAGAAGCCGTTGATAAGGCTGGTTATCGTACGCCCGAGCAGTTTATGATAGCGCTCGATCCTGCAGCAAGCGAGATGTACAAGGACGGCAAGTATGTCTTCGAAGGAGAGGGCGTCACGCGCACAACCGAGGAGATGGTGGATTACTACGAGGGACTAGTCAACAAGTTCCCAATCATATCAATAGAAGACGGGATGGCCGAGGACGACTGGGAAGGCTTCAGAATGCTTACCGAGCGCATCGGTAAGCGAGTCCAAATAGTTGGCGACGACCTTTACGTGACGAACACCGAGCGTGTCCGAAAAGGCATTCAGATGGGTGCTTCCAATTCGGTCTTGATCAAACTTAACCAAATCGGTACGCTAACAGAAACCCTCGATACAATCGAAATGGCGAAGCGCTCGGGTTGGACTGCGGTTGTGAGTCACCGGTCGGGAGAAACCGAGGATACGACTATTGCCGATCTGGTAGTAGCCACCAATGCAGGCCAGATCAAAACCGGCGCTCCGGCAAGAAGCGAGCGTGTGGCAAAGTATAACCAGCTTCTCAGAATCGAAGAGGATTTGGGCGACGCGGCTAGGTATCCGGGTATTGCCGCGTTCTACAATATAAGGCGATAGCCCTGAGATTGTCGGAAGGAGGGGTTATACGAACGATAGTATCCGTGACACCCCTCCTGAACCCCTTCTGAAAGGAGAGGAAGGCCTCTTCCTTTCCTCTCAGGAGGGTGTTCTGAAGGAGGTCGAATGGAGGGCTGGGATGAGGTTTGCCGCTAAACGAAACACGCTGAAAGGACCAATATCGTGACCAACACCAGCAACACCCGACGCCGATACGCCATCGTGGGCGTTGGCGGAAGATCCGGTATGTATCGTCGCGCAATCGGGGGCGAGTACGCCCAACACTGCGTAATAGTCGGCTTCTGTGATACCAATCTTGGCAGACTCAGGCTTGCGCAGGCGGAGTCGAAAGAACTTACCGGTTCGGAACCACCGATTTATGATGTGAAGGCGGATCCGAACGCATTCGACCAGATGATCGCGGAGACTAGGCCCGACGAGGTAATCGTCACAACCATAGATCGATACCACAGCGATTACATTGTTCGGGCGATGGAACTAGGCTGCGATGTAACTACCGAAAAGCCGATGACGATCGATGCCGAGCGTTGCCGCGCCATTATAGACACCCAGCGGAAAACCGGTAGAACGTGCCGTGTAACTTTCAATTATCGCTACTCTCCGACGCGCACACAGGTTAAGGACCTCCTTATGAAGGGCACTATCGGAGATGTGCTCTCAGTGGATTTCCACTGGATGCTTAACACTCGCCACGGAGCCGACTACTTCCGCCGCTGGCACTCTAACAAGGCTAACTCTGGCGGACTGATGGTTCATAAGGCGACACATCACTTCGATCTGGTCAACTGGTGGCTCTCGGACGTACCCGTAAGCGTGATCGGCGTTGGGAAGCGCGAGTTCTATACGCCGGAGATGGCGGTGCGAATGGGCCTTTCCAGCCATCACGAACGCTGCCTTACGTGTCCCGAAGGCGATAAGTGCGGATTCAAGATTGATCTGACCTCCGGTGGTTTCAAAACTTTATACCTGGATAACGAGGAGTTCGACGGTTACTATCGTGACCGTTGCGTGTTCAGGCCAGACATCGATATCGAAGATACGATGAACGTGATCGTTACCTACTCCCAGAACACAACGCTGTGCTATTCGCTAAACGCCTTCAGTGCTTGGGAGGGGTACACAATTTGCTTTAACGGTACTAAAGGTCGGTTGGAACACACAGCGCAGGAGAGTGTGTATATCTCAGGCGACGGCACCGTTCCCGGCGCGATCAAGAAAGAGGGGACTTGGATTCGAATATTTCCGCTGCGCGAACCGGCTTATCAGGTGGATCTGTGGACAGGCGAGGGCGGTCACGGTGGCGGAGACCCCGTGCTGCTTGCGGACATATTCGCTCCTGAGAAAAAGCCCGATCCGTATAAACGAGCTGCAGACCAGCGTTCGGGCGCGTACTCGATCCTAATAGGAGCAGCGGCCAACATTTCGTTTGAAACCGGACAGCCGGTGAGAATTGACGAGTTGGTACCGGGCCTCGAGGCGCCTGATTATCCGGAGATGCCTTCTCACTCGGACCCGCTGCCGATGCCGCCAAAAGCCTGATAGGATTATCCACTAGCTTTGGGGCTGAAAGCCGTCCGCGAAGGCGGATCGCGATAACTCCGAGAGTCACCGGTAGTCATCTACTACCGGTGCAACACGTAGGCATAAATGCTTTGCCACTGACGCTTCGCCCGGCGTGTGTGGATTCGGTCTTTATGGATCCGCTCGATGATAAGGCCCGCGTCGCCAATGAAAGATTCGAGGCGGGCTATTGCTTTTGGACCAGCGTTGGACGAGTATCCGACAATAACCCACCCTGTGTTTTTTAAATGGTCGAGGCTAGATTCGAGAAACGCTTTGATTGTCGCCTGTCGTTCATCGTTTAGTGCAAGCTCGGCCCGAGTTCTTGCCGGCGCCACCACCCAAGGAGCATTGAAGATAACTAAGTCGAATTTTTGACCGGCGACCGGCTCGAACAGATTGCCGACATGTGTCTTCAGAGATTCTATTGGTCCAGCTTTGCCATCGGCGGATAGACGTCGCCAGTTGAAACGAGTCGTAGCAACGGCCTCGGGCAGGATGTCGGTTGCGGTTAATCTTGGGTGCTTGCTGGCAAGCAGTTGCCACGCAGCGACGGTCAGCACTCCTGAGCCGCAGCCGAGATCCAGAACCTCGGGCGAGTCGCCTAGGTTCGGCTCACAACCCTTGATTGCCTCGCAAACGAGATCTATTGTTTCTTGCGATTGAGGAGCCAGAACCTCCGGATGCGTTACTACGCTTGCTCCGATCGCTCGCACATAGCATTCATTGGCTGGTATTCCAAGCAGTCGTTCGGCTTCGTCAACAGGCAAGAGCGTAGGAGTGTCTTTGGGCAGCGACTCTTCTCCCAGAAACCCAGCGACCTCAATCGGTTCGAAACCAAGTTGTGGTAGGCAATCTAGTGTTGTGAGCAGGCGCAACCTAAGATTTCGGGCGCTGAGCTTGCGTTCTCTTGCGTCGGCAGCTTCGGATAGAAGCTCATTCTCGCGTCTGAGCAAATAGTCACGCACTGCAAAGATTCCCGGCAGCTCGCCAGTGATTATCAGACTACCCCCTCGTTTGACGAACCTGGCGAGCTGGTTTAGGCTATCGCCTTCGGCATTTACTCGGCGCATTGGGCCGCGTGAGGACACATCTGCGAATTTGCCTGGCAAGAACGCTTTCCCTAATTGGCTGACTTGGACGTATTTACCGGTCATCAGCTTGCTCCGGCGGCCAGTATGTTGCAATTTGCAACTGCCGAAGAGTAGTGATGGCAAGCCGTTAGGCTAGTTTTTACCTTTGGCAGCAGATTCGAGCTGACGGATTTCTTCCATTGCGCGCCTAGCGTCTTTGTGGTCTGGTTTTACTTCTAGGATCGGTTCCAAAAACTTCCTGGCGTAATCGATGTTGCCCAGCAGAATAGCAAGGCGTGCGAGCACGTAATTGCCTTCAATACTGGGGATGAAAAGGCGGAACGAATAGTCTTGCTGTTTTAGGAGGCGCGCCATTAGGAATACCTGGATTTCAGAATCCAAACGCTCGGAGTTTTCGCGTTCGAGCCACGCCAGGTTAAGACGAGCGTTTACATCAGCCGGGTTCATCTGCAAGGCTCGGCGGAGTTTGACTATCGCATCGCGCCACTTCTTTTCTTGTGCCAGTTTTTCGGCTTGGGAGACTAGTTTTTTCGCCTCACCGCTTGTAATGCCGTCTCTAATGTCTTGTGGCACATAGGTCATCAACGTTTTCTTGAAATCAACGCCGGTTACTTTCTTGATCGCGGCACAAATGGCATCGGTATCGGCATCAGGACTATGTTTGATCTCGCTCACAATTTTGGCTAATCTCTTATCGCGATTGCCCCCGATCAGGCCGGAAACAGCTTCGATTGCGTACTGTGTCTGGGCGACTTCAAGTTGGGGATCAATGTAAGGATCGGTTTGGTTCTGGAACGCGGTTTGTGGCCAGGCAATGAGATTGATTTTATCTCTCAACTTCTTTGCGACGGGGCCGGGTGAGAAGAGCTCGGATGCAAGGCTTGCCAACTTCGGATCAGCTTTGGTAAGCAGCCGAATGGTAACCCAACCACTAACTCCCTCGATAAACCAGCGTGTGAACGGATGGTAGATGTTAAGCTTTTCTGAAAGGGCCCATATGACTGTCTCGCGAATCGGCGCTGCTATCATTGACTGGGTCGAGCCGAGTAGGTTAATTGCGGTTTCTACCAATTTCTTTTCTGACCTGATCGAGCCGTCGGCGTTGACAAAGACGGGGAAGTAACTTCGCTTGATGCGGTCGGTGTCAACTCGTTCAAGGTCTAGGTATATGCTAAACTCGTCGGAATCGCGATCGTGCCGAACTTTGATCACACCTGCGTCCACGCCGCCAGTCGAAACGGCATCAGCTGTTGAAATGATGCGGAAGTTGGAGAAGCAGCCGACTAGTGCCTCCGACTTCTGCTTGTATGCAGCGAGGCGCGTTCTGGTAGCTTCCTGGACTTCCTCGGCCCCCAAAAGATCGGCAATATCCTTTGCCAGCTCCTCATAGTTGTTCAGCAGTTCTACGATACGTCGGTGTATTTCGATTGAGGGGAGTATGGATTTGTTCGCGACTTCCAATATTCTCTTGGCCTGGGCCTCGTTCGCGGGAGGGTACGAAATCGTGATTCCATCGGTTGACAATTTTTTGAGGCTTTCCTCAGCAGCGCATATGCCTGCCAATGCCAAAAGAGCGGCCGTCGCGAAAACAATACTAGTTAATCGGTTAGACATACTGTCCCTCCCGTGCCTAAAAGACGAATTTCGAGAACTAGTATATACCGTTAGCACGACGGACACCAGGGAGGGGAAGACTATCGTGGCGGATCGACTTTGCGGGCGCAGTTTTTTTACTTCGTTCTCTACGAATCCTGGGGCTTTGCGCGAACCTTCAAGATGCTCTGTGTTCCAGAACCTCCGGTGTTTTAGGAACTAGCTCTCCAAAGCGTCGACTAGTTTCAAAGGCTGCGGGCTATGCATCACTTCAAAAATCTCTGTTGTCGTAACTCTGCCGTTACGACAAGACACGACCTCGAAGTGATTAGGCGTTCGTCGGCTGAACAAGAAAACCGTAAAAGCGCACTTATCGCAGCGGCCTATTGCACAACCTATCGAACAGCCTATTATCCAGCCTATCGTACAACCTATCGCAACTAGCTATCGCGGCAACCTATCGTAGCACGTCATCTTAACACGTCATCCTCGTATGAGAGTTAATGTCCGGTTGCTGTTTGCTGTGCCAGTTGACTGGAGCATAGGCTCCTGAGCAAAAACCGTCATCCTGAGCGAAGCGAAGGATCTCAACGCAATGTCCTAATCCACCAAACGCACGAGATTCTTCGCTGCGCTCAGAATGACATGTTATGGAATCAGAATGACACGTTATGATCAGAATGACGTCTCCCCGTCATCCTGAGCGAAGCGAAGGATCTACAAATCCGGAAATGACATGAGACACAGCAGGAGCCAGATGCAAAAGACCCTTTGAGAAAGCCGCTGCTCAGTAGCGAGCTCATCCATCAGCAATGCGAGCCACCATCTCCGCCGTCTCTTCGATCGACTCAGCGAGCACTTCAAGTGCGCGGGTCAGCTCGGACTCCTCGATGATGAGCGGCGGCTCGATACGGATAACCCTCGGATTGTTCATGCTATATGCCATCAGCACGTCTCGCTTCCCGCAACCAGCGATCACTAGAAGTGCAATGTCATCTTCAGCGAACTCAACCCCGGCAAGCAACCCCTTACCCCGAACATCTTTTATCATATCCGGGTGCGTGCTCTGGACAGCCTTCAAGCCTTCCAAGAGAATTTCCCCCAGTCGTGCCGAACGCTCGACCAGCCCTTCTTCGATGGTTGTTTTGATCGCGGCAGTAACGGCGACGCACGCAAGCGGATTGCCGCCGAACGTGGTAGAGTGCAGATAAGGATTTGCACCAAAAAGCGACTGCCAGACTTCTTCGGTCGATGAAAACGCTCCGACCGGCATCACGCCGCCGCCTAGTGCCTTCGCCATTGTGACGATGTCCGGGACCACCTCATAATGCTCGGATGCGAACATCTTTCCTGTTCTTCCCAAGCAAGTGCGGACTTCGTCCAATATCAACAAAGCCCCGGCGTCGTCGCAGATCTCCCGCACCTTTGGTAAGTAATCGTCCGGCGCAATGATGACTCCTCCTTCGCCCTGAACCACCTCGAGAATTACTGCGGCGGTTCGATTGGATATTGCATTTGCAAGAGCGTTGGCGTCTCCGAATGGTACGTGCTTGGTCTCCGGAAGAAGAGGGTAGAAGGGCGTTTTGTAGATTTCGCGGCCCGACACTGACAAGCTGCCAAAGGTTTTCCCGTGGAATCCGTTGACAGCACCGATGAACTCGGGCCTGCCGGTATGGATTCGAGCCGCCTTCAGAGCACCTTCAACCGCCTCTGCGCCGGAGTTGCACAGGAAAGAGTATCTAATTTCGCCCGGCAACACGCTTGCAAGCAGCTCACAGGCCTCGGCCAACTCAGCACAGAGAAGGTATTGACTCTTGAGGGCTTCTTTTTCGAGTTGCTTCTTTACAGCATCGACCACCTTCGGATGCAAATGGCCGAGACTGAACGCGCCGTAGCCGCCGACACAGTCGAGAAATTTCCGTCCGGAGGCGTCCCAAATGTAACAGCCTCGAGCATGTGACCCAGGCACTGCGAAACCACTGAACGCGTGTACGGCTGCAATGCCCGGGTTTACGTAAAGTCGATACTTTTCGATAACTTCGTCGCTGAGTTGATCCGCAACGGTTTGTCGATCTGATACGTCTGACTGATAAGACATGTTCGGCTTTAGCTCAATCTTCCAAAGACTACTCTTGAGTTATTTTGACAAACAGCGCTTCCGACGACTTTCCAGCTTGTTCAAAGAGCTTCGGATCGACTGAAACGCCGTGTGTGTAGTTTAAACAATGGCTTAGTTACTATTCCGCTTGTTCCTGGTGTTTGGTTTCTTGTTCTTCTGGCTCAGCGGCCTTTTGAGCGGTGACTTGCTTGACTGCTTCCGGTAGTCTGCTCAGTATCTCGTTAAGGTCGACACCGGTAAGCGCCTGAATAATTGGGGGTAGTTGGGCGATCACGTTAGCAACGTCCTGAGTCACTTTCGACGCACCGGCGCTCCCGTCGGATCCACCACCAACCACTACTATTTTTTCAGTCTTCGATAGCGGTTCGGCAACCGCACGTGCCAGCTCCGGAAGGTGCTCAACTACGATTTGCAATATCGCGGCTTCGTTATACTGTTTCCAAGCCTCGGCCTTCTTGGCCATCGCTTGGGCTTCCGAAACTCCCTTGGCCTGAATAACTTCGGCCTCCGCTAGACCCCTAGCCTTATTTGCTTCGGCTTCGGCGATACCAACGGCCCGTGTCGCTTCGGCTTGGCCGGTTGCAGTCGTCTGGAGTCGATACTGCTCGGCCTCGGCAAGCTGCTGAATCTTTGCCCGCTCGGCCTCTGCGGGTTTTTGAACAGTAGCTATCAGTTCCTTCTCGCGCCTAAGTATTTCCTGTTCCTGAACCTCGATCTGCTTCTGCTTCTCGATTACCTGGACCTGAACTTCCTCTTGCCTTACGAGCTGCTGTGTCTTGAACTTTTGCAGGTCGTAAGCCAGGTCTGCCTCGGCGGTTTTCTGCTGGACGGAAGCGTTGTACTCGGCTAGTTTGAGCTTGTAGTCGCGGTCGGCCTCCGCTATTTTTGTATCTGCCTCGTACTTGGCTGCCTGTCCCACCTGGTTGGCTGCGGCGCTCTTTACCGTAGCGTCACGTTGAGCCTCGGCCTCGGCGATGGCAGCATCTCTCTTGACTTGGGCAATTCGTGGACGTCCCCACGCCTCCAGATAGCCCTGCGTATCCTTAACGTCCTTTATGACGAAGGATACTACCTGAAGCCCCATATTTGCTAGGTCCGAAGCAGAGACTTCCTGTACCCTCTGTGCAAACCTATCCCAGTTCGTAACTATCTCTTCAACGCTCATAGTGCCGATAATCGCGCGCAGGTGGCCTTCTAGAGTGTGCAGCGCAACCTCGGCGATCTGTTGCTGGGTCTTGTTGAGGAACTGCTCGGCGGCGGTGATCATCGACGACTCGTCGCCCTTGACCTTTATCTGAGCGACTCCCTCTATTAGAAGGGGCACACCCTGAGCAGTATAGACGGCCGGAGTGGTGATGTCGAGGGTCATCAGTTCCAACGAGAGAACCTGATACGTCTCGATCACCGGCAAGACAATCGCGCCGCCACCTTTTACGATCCTGAATCCCCGGACTCCTCGTTCGCCTGAAACTGCGTCGCGGAAGCCATGCCTCTTACCGTAGATAACCAGCGCCTGGTTCGGACCGACCTTGCGGTATCTGCTCGCCATCCACATCAGGATCAGGATGAAGAGCGAGATTACTATTACTCCGAGCAAGACGCCCAACTGCACTTTGTCCATTTACGTAGAACCCCTTTCTTAAAAGAAGGTGATTCGTGCTCAAGCTATTGAATCGGCCTGACTACTAGCGTGTTTCCCTTTATGTTGACTATCACCACACGCGTGCCTCGCGGTATATCCGTTCCGTCGCTCGATACTGCCGGCGCGGTGAATCGGGTGCCCCTGATGGTGTAGTTAATCTGTCCGACTCGGTCGCCTGGGATAGTGGCGGCAACCTCGGCCTCGGAGCCTAGTATTTCAGAGAGTGTAGCCTCACTGGAAGCCTGAGCTTTCACAAAGACCTTAACCCAAAGGGCAAATTGCCCTGCGGCTATCAGCAGCGCCATTGGAAGCGAGAAGATCAAGCTCAGAATTGCCGGCATGTGAAAGATCCAGATTGAGACAAGTCCTGCAAGGCCGAAGAACGAAAGAAACGTCGCTATCGTTATTGTGTTAAACACGTTCGCGCTTGGCATAGCATGATCAACATCGGGTCCGTCTGCCATAACGGGTCCGTGCATGCCGACTTCGTGGCCTGCTTCTAAACTGTGCGCCCCGATATCGGCAGTGTGTCCGCCTAGATCAACACCATGCTCGCCAATGCCGGCATCTTGGCCTCCCAGCTCGGCGTGGAAATGTCCGCCAAGCTCACCGAAGATGGCGCCAAGAAGGGCAAAGATAAACCCGAACGCAAAGCAAGCAAAGTAGAATATCGCTATCGCGCTCCATTCCATCTTGGTTATGTTATTCTAAATCGGGACCAAAGTTCCTCTTGCTAGACGTCTCTTTTTCTTTGTAATCTTTGGAGTGAGGCGCTTTAGCGCCGCTTTTTGAAAGCTCCAACCGAGTTGTACAACTCAATATATTGCGGCGAATCGCTGAAAGCACGCTTGTCGCAGCAGATTTGAATCCTGGTAATTTGCACAGTTGAACTGGCAGGCTTTATGATATAAAATACGTAGTAGCAAAAGCCCAAGAGTGTGGTTTCGTTGCGCTCGGAGGGGAGGAAATCTATGGTCAAAAAGGTAATTTTACCGGCAGCTTTGGCGTTGATGTTCGTGACGGCCGGGACGGCGTTTGGCAATTCGCTCGGCATCACGATAGGCAAAGAATCCTACAATGGCCTTGAGCAGTTAACGTTCAGCAACGTGTCTAGCGACATTCAGTGGGTTGTTGGAAGTTATAAGTACACCAAGGTCAACGGAGCATGGATCGGGCCGCATGATCCAGCCTCTCCGGGGTTAGGCTATAGCGACATCCATCGAAAGTTCGACGCGATGGCACTGTTCTTCCAGCCCACGCTTAGTGAGGCGAAGTTCCTTCTAGTAACTGGTATGCCGCCAACCGGCACACCTGCGACCAACGTCGGCTATGGCAATCGGCAGTTCGGTCCAGGTGATCTTAAGGTGGAAGTGGGCTTCGACAACTACGGTGTCGGGCTACGTCAGGGCGGTCTATTTTGGGGAACCGTTGATCCCGGTCCGTCACATCCGTGGTTCCGAGTTCACAAGGCCGAGGGTGGTACCGACGTCATAAGCGCGAGAGATGCAGGCACGCTCGGAATGGTGAAGAAAAACCCGCAATGGGACCGTGTGGATAACCACACCCTAACGCCGTATTCCGACAGAGCTTATGCGTTCTTTAGAGCAGACAGCGGCACGTCCACGGGTGCGGCGTCGGTGAACTGGACCACCACGAGTGTGTCTCTGCAGGGTTTCTCGGTATATGCGTGCGAGATAGGGGTCCCTTGGAGTGCGCTAGGTATTAATACCACTCCGCCGTCACAGTTCTCTTTCCGCGCCTCCTGGAGGCCAGACTGCGGCAACGACATTATTGCCGCCAACTTTTCTGGAAGCTTTAATGTTCCACCGCCGCCGATACCTGAGGCGTCCACTTTGCTTCTTGCGATTTCGGGGCTTTCAGTGGTGAGTTTCTTCAGAAGGCGGAGGTAGGATTATTTCCCAGGAGAAGAAGAAATAAAGATGGCCGGGCAATTTGCCCGGCCATTTGGTTTATGTATCACTTCCGGCTAAGTAGCAGTTTCACATATTGAGCCCGCTCGTAGGCATAAGGGTCGGACACGCGACTTTGGCTCAGCTTACCCCGGAAGTCCTCTATTGAGGAGTATCCTCTTGTGTCCATCCATTCAGCAATCTCCCGATTCATTGTGGCAATGTGATTAATACCATTGATTAAAAGCGCGGATGCTGTTTGGACGGCCTTTGCTCCCGCAAGCAACTGGCTTACCACGTCTTTTCCTGAGTGCACACCTGTGCCAGCGGCGAGATCAGCATTTATTTGGCCCGATAGAATTGCGACCCATCGCAAAGGCAAACGCTGTTCCTCAGGAGTGCTAAAAGTCATTCCCAACTTGATACTTTCTGAATCCGGGTCTATCGTCGGCTGTAGGAATCGGTTGAACAGGACAAGTCCGTTAGCGCCGGCTTCTACTGCCTTCTGAGCAAAGTTGGCCATCGACGTATAGAACGGACTCAGCTTTACGGCAACCGGTATCCTTACGTGTGACTTTACCGTGGCAATGACGTCAAGAGATCTTTTCTCGATTTCTTCGGCAGTCTTGGTTGGATCGGTTTCGACCGAGTAAAGGTTGAGTTCTAGAGCGTTGCAGCCTGCGCTTTCTAGCTGTCGAGCGTAATCTATCCAGTTGCCCACTGATGTAGCGTTCAAGCTGCCAATTAGCGGAAACTCGACAGCCTTGCGGGTTTTCTCGACCCACATAATATGTTCTCGCGGGCCCGAGTGTTCGATATGGGGAAAGTAAGTAAGTGATTCGGCAAACCGGTCGGAGCCAACGGAGAGAGCTTCGTCGAGCTCCCATGTCTCCTGTTCGATCTGCTCCTGGAACAGCGAGTAAATAACGAGCGCCCCGGCTCCGGCTTCCTCAGCGGCTTTGATATTGTCGACTCGTCTCGACAACGAGCTTGCTCCGACTACGACAGGACTGCGAAGCTCGATTCCCATGAAGATGGTTTTCAAATCCGGCATAATGAGTATCCCCCAATTCGCCTGGCTGACTGCATCATACCCCGTTTGTTGCAAGCGTAAACGGTCGAGGCTGTTCAGTTGCGCCGAATCACTTTAGCGCAGCAGCGCAGTGAGCCTCCGTACATTGCGCTGATTGCAAACCCTCGGACAGGCACTACGCGACAACCGACCTTTTGCCACGCTGATATAGCGACGCGATCGATGGCCTCAAAACCATACTTAGGCAGGTAGACAGTTTTAAGGTTTACCTCGTTTTCGACAAGCACGTTAGCGTGCTTTAGATAAGGGTATCCAGGCCAAAACTCCGGCTTTGTCGTTTTTTTGAGCAAGGTCGGCGAAACTGGCGAAATACTAGTGAGCGAAGCGAACAACCTCTACAATAACGAGCTGTTTCCGGGATAGGAAGCCGGTGTGAAAGAGTTTGGGTCTCGTGTCACACCGGCCTTGGTCCGAGGTCTATTCGACGCCTTTAGCGCCGTTTCCGCCGATTTCTGAGAGGTACTTATAAAGCTGGTATCGTCGCTCGACGTCTTGTTGTGCAAGGGTCATTAGTCGCCCGGCGGCGTCCGGGTTGGTCTTTTTCAAGACTCTGTAGCGGTTTTCGCCGTAGGCATATTCCTCAAAGCTGATTGTCGGCGGCTTAGAGTCGAATATGAGCGGGTTCTCACCCTTTGCGGCCAGCGCCGGGTTATATCGATAGAGCAGCCAGTGGCCGGAGTTTACCGCCTTTTTCTGTTCTTCGATTCCGCATGCCATATCAATTCCGTGGGAGATACAGTGCGCGTAGCACAGAATCAGCGACGGTCCGTCGTAAGC
>JAOAGX010000034.1 GCA_026415535.1 Armatimonadota bacterium
TCTTCATGCAACGAACGACCGATTCCGTGACCGACCAAGTCCCGCACAACCGAGAAACCGTGACGTTCAACATGCTGCTGTATAGCGTGCCCGATATCCGAAAGCCGCTTGCCAGGTCTGGCCTGTTCAATACCTTTGTAAAGCGCCTCTCTTGTTACTCTTATCAGGCGCATAGCCTCTTTTGAAGCCACGCCGCCAACGGGAATGGTAACCGCCGCATCACCATGCCATCCGTCCACGATCACGCCTAAGTCTATGCTCAAAACATCACCCGGCACCAGGACCCGGTCCCGTGGAATCCCGTGCACAACTTCCTCATTGACTGCCACGCAGACCGTGTTTGGATATCCCCGATAATTCTTGAACGCGCTGATTCCACCATATTTGCGAATCAGCTCGTCAGCCATTACGTCAATGTCCAGCGTAGTCGTTTTCCCCGGCTCGATACGCTCGATTATTTCTCGGATACACCTCGCGACAGTTGCACCCGCAACGCGCATCTTCTCAATCTCAGCCGGAGTCTTTCTTATTATCATTTAGTCCAAAGTCGAGAATCCAAAGCCAAAAGTCCAAAATCCCGGAGGCCACCGCACCCGATCCGGCTGCGACTTTCGACCTTCCACTTTCTAACTTCGACTACCTCCCGAGCGACCCTACAATACGGTCTGATATCTCCTCTATGCTGCCAACTGCTTCAACGTTTCGCAACAGACCCTTGCGGTCGTAATAATCAAGCACAGGTGCGGTCTGTACTTCATAGACCTTCAGACGATTGCTGATAGCTTCGGGCTTGTCGTCGTCTCTATGAACCAAGTCAGCTCCGCACTGGTCGCATTTACCAGGCGTCTTGGAAATCTTTGATTCAATGTGATAAGGTTCACCGCAGGCTGGGCACACCCTCCGCCCGGACAACCTCTTGATAAGCTCGTCTTGGTCCACCCTAAGATTTACAACTGCCTCTAGCGGCATACCAAGTTCGTCAAGAACCCCATCTAGAGCCTCTGCCTGTTCAATAGTCCGAGGAAACCCATCCAACACAAACCCGTTACTGTCAGTAGAGGCCAATTTGTCCTTTGCAATAGCAATGACAACCTCGTCCGGAACCAACTCGCCTCGGTCCATATATGATTTTGCCTTCAAACCAACCTCGGTCCCGTTTGCGACGGCCTCGCGAAGTATATCCCCGGTCGCAATGTGCGCCGTGCCGTATTTCCTTTCTAAAAGGCTCGCTTGGGTGCCTTTTCCCGACCCAGGTGGACCGAATAGTACTATCCTCAAAATCAACCTCACGCCGTCCTCTTCAGGTAAGAGGACAAATCCAGTCACTCAGCATTACTTAATGAAGCCCTCGTAGTGCCTCATAAGTAAGTGAGATTCAATAGCCTGCATAGTCTCAAGCGCAACGCCAACCACAATCAGAAGTGAAGTACCACCAACCAAGCTGAACGTATGAATACCTGTAAGCTGCGGCACGTAGTACTGCAACAGCGCCACGATTGCAAGGAATATCGCTCCCGATAGGGTGATTCTGGTCATAATCTTATCCAAATAGTCCTGCGTCGGTTTGCCAGGTCTAATGCCCGGGATGAAGCTTCCCCACTTCTTTAGGTTGTCCGCAAGGTCCTTGACGTTGACCGTTACGGCCGTGTAGAAGTAGGTGAAGAAAATAATCATTGCCGCATAAATGATGGCGCCGTAAATGGTTCCTCCCTGTCCACCAAAATGCAAGTCCGTACCAGGGACCAGGCCGTGTGCAAACTTGGTCATCCAGTGATTCGGATCGCCCTTCGTCAGTATATTCGCAGCAGTCATAGGGAAATACTGGATTGAAACTGCAAAGATGATCGGAATTACGCCGGCCGAGTTAACCTTTAGTGGTAGGAAACTGGACTGTCCGCCGACCATGCGGTTCCCCACAACGCGCTTCACGTGTTGAATCGGGATTTTCCTCTGGGCCTGAGTCACCGCGATCATAAATGCCACGGTCCCCACAAAGAGAACGACGAGCAATATCAAGGATAACCAGTCGCTGTTCGTCCATACGACAGCCAGTGTCTGGAATACCTGTGATGGCAAGACCGCCACTATTCCCGCAAATATTACAATTGAAACACCGTTGCCGATACCTTTGTCGCTAATCTGCTCCCCAAGCCACATAAGAAACGCTGTCCCAGCCACGAGTGTGATAGCGATCTGGAGAACCGTGGGATCAAAAATGCCGCCCCTGGACTGAATGGCCCCCATCGAACGCAACCACGTTGTGGTTCCATAAGCCTGGAAGAGCGCCAACACGCCGGTTAGCCATCTTGTGTAAAGCCTGATTCGCTTCTGGCCGGCTGCGCCTTCTTTCTGCATTTCCTCAAGCCGAGGAACCGCAATAGTTAGAAGCTGCATAATAATCGAGGCGTTTATGTAGGGCATAATCCCCATCGCAAATATCGTGTACTTCTTGAACGCCCCACCTGTAAACGCATCCAATATGTCGAATAAGCCGCCGCTAAGCCTTTCGGTCAGAATAGTCGTGTCAACGCCCGGAACCGATATATGCAGCCCGATTACGTAGACGGCGAGCATCCAAAAGAGGAATGATATTCTCCTCTTGAGATCCGGTATTCTGAACGCCGCCATCACAGATGCAAGCATTACAAAACCTCCGCCGTTCCGCCAGCAGCCTTTATCTTTTCCTCGGCGGTCTTGCTAAACTTGTGCGCGCGGACCGTTAGGCTTTTAGTCAACTCACCGTCGCCCAGGATTTTGATACCATCTTTGACATTCTTGACCACGCGACTGGTAACCAAAAGCTCCGGCGTGACCTCGGTCCCCGCTTCGAAACGATCTAGATCATCGAGATTGACAATCGCATATTCCTTTCGAGTAAAACTTCGGAAGCCTCGCCTCTGTGGCAACCGCCTGTACAGAGGAGTCTGGCCACCCTCGAATCCTGGTCTAACGCCCCCGCTAGTCCTCGCTTTCTGACCCTTTGTTCCTCTGCCCGCACTCGTACCATGGCCCGAACCGGTTCCTCGTCCGACACGCTTTCGGGCGTGAGTGGAGCCGGGGGCAGGGCGCAAATCGTTAAGCCTCATTTCCAACCTCCACAGGCTCCGGCAATTCCTCTACACTAACCAGGTGCCTGACCGAACGGATCATGCCCAACACGCTCTCACTCGGCACGTGAAGATGCCACGAGCCTACTTTATTGAGGCCAAGCGCCCTGACGGTTGCTCTCTGCCGCCTATTGTAGCCTATAACACTCTTCTTCAACGTGACCTTAAGCATCACTGTTCAACTTCACTCTCTTCAATCTGTTCAGTTTGTTCAATTTGTTCAGATACTGTAGCAGCTACTTCAACCTCGGTTGTCTCCGGCTGCTCACTCGTATCAATGACTGGCGAAAGCACACCTTCCTCCTCGCGCTTCCTAACGAGCCATGGAACCAAATCATTCAAACTGCGACCGCGTGCCGCGGCCACCTTATCGGCAAATTTCAAATGCTTAAGGCACTCCATTGTCGCACGCGCAGTATTAATCGGGTTCGAGGAACCAAGCGACTTAGCTAAGACGTCTTTGATACCGGCAAGCTCAAGAATAGGTCTGACAGCTCCTCCCGCAACAACCCCTGTTCCGGGCGAAGCCGGTTTCATCCGCACCAGCGCCGCACCATATGGCATTTCTACCTCGTGTGGAATCGTGCTGCCCACTAGCGGCACCTCAATGATCTGCTTCTTGGCATCCTCGATAGCTTTGCGAATAGCATCTGGGATACCTGCAGCTTTACCCAAACCTATACCTACATGGCCGTTCCGATCACCCACGGCTACCAAGACGTTCCAGCTCAAGGTGCGTCCGCCTTTGTGAGTCTTCTGAACCTTGTTCGTTCGAATAACCTGTTCCTGTAGGTCTAGCTCGTCAGCGTTGATTCTCGGCATGCTTCCTCCATCATCAAGCCTTATTCGATTCGGAATTAGCAATTAGAACCCGAACCGAGCCGGCCGATGCTCAAAACTTCAATCCCGCCTCTCTTGCTCCATCAGCGAGCGCGGCAACTCTGCCGTGATACTTGTATCCGCCACGGTCGAAAACAACTTTCTCAATACCTTTTTCTAAGGCCCGCTTCCCCACAAGTTGACCGACCAGCTTGGCGGCCTCAATGTTGCCGCCACTCTTTATCGCCGACTTGATCTCGGCATCGAGAGTCGAGGCCGAAACCAATGTCCGGCCCTCGCTGTCGTCGATCACCTGCGCATAGATATTGCACAGACTCCGGAATACATTCAACCTAGGCCTCTCGGCCGTACCTACAACCTTTTTTCTTACTCGTCTATGGCGCTTTTGCCTAAGCAATTCTTTCTTGTTCATGTCCTCACCGGACCTCGCCCTAATCCCTCCCTAACAGGAGAGGTATAAAGTTATCGAGAATTACTTCTTACCTCCGGCCTTACCTTGCTTGCCAGCCTTGCGGCGGACGTATTCACCCGCATATCGTATGCCCTTACCCTTATATGGTTCGGCCGGTTTAACAGCTCGAATGTTGGCCGCCTGCTGACCGACAAGCTCTTTGTCGATACCTCTAACGATAACAAACGGCATCCTGGCAACCTGACCGGAAACGACAAAGCCTGCTCTGGTGTCGATCCCAACCTCAAACTCGATTCCCGGCATCGGCTCGATCACAACCGGGTGCGAAAAGCCGACCTGCAACATCAAAGCTTTGCCCTGCATCTCGGCCCGGTACCCGACTCCCAGAACGTCCAGCCGCCTCTCATAGCCACTAGTAACGCCGACGACCATGTTGTTCACAAGCGTCCGCGTCAACCCGTGCAGTGAACGATGTTCCTTCGAATCCGACGGCCTCTCACAAAATATCTTGTTGTCCTCTACGCGAATGGTGATCGCCGGATGCAGCTCGCGACTCAGAGTTCCTCTAGGACCCTTGACCGTCAAAGTACCGTTATTTTGAATAACTTCGACCCCGGCAGGCACCTGTATTGGCAATTGTCCGATTCTGCTCATCGCAACCTCACTACCATACGTAACACAATCCCTCGCCGCCGATGCCGAGTCTACGAGCATCGCGGTCAGTCATAACGCCTTTGGACGTGCTGATGATCGCGACACCCAAGCCTCGCAACACCCTGGGCACTTTGTCGCGTTTGGCGTACACTCGCAACCCGGGCTTCGACACCCGCTTCAGGTTTGAAATTACCTTCTCCTGCCTCGGACCATATTTGAGCGAGATTCTCGCTGTAGGAAATTTCCGATCCTTCAGCAGCTCAAAGTCGCGTATAAATCCCTCGTCGCGAAGGATACGCAAAATCTCCAGACTAAGTTTGGAGGCCGGAACCTCCACTGTCTCGTGGTTCGCCGCGTTAGCATTGCGAATCCTCGTCAGAAGGTCGGCTACAGGATCTGTAACGGTCATTGTTGACCCTCCGTTATCTCGACAGGCCAGCACGAACTCCGGCCACTACGCAATGTTCCCTTGCAGCCGGAGCAGTCTCCGGCCAATAGCTCATCAAACAGTCTACCAACTCGACTTTTTAACACCAGGAATCAGGCCGCGATGTGCCATTTCTCGGAAGCATATTCTGCAGATTCCGAACCGGCGAATATATCCGCGCGGTCTTCCGCACACCCCGCACCGGTTGTACTGCCGAACTTTAAACTTCTGCGGACGTTTCTGTTTTTCGATCAGGCATTTCTTTGCCACGGGTTACTCCTCTTTCCGAGCCTTCTCGGCCTGAGCAATTATCGTTTGCGCCACATGGGCGGGCACTTCCTCGTAGTGAGAAAATTGAGCCGTAAACTTACCCCGCCCGCGCGCTATGGAACGCAAGTCTATGGAATAACGCAGTATCTCCGCCTGTGGAACTTGCGCCCTGATCTTTTGCCTACCGCCTCCTAAAGGTTCCATCCCCGCAACTCTTCCCCGCTTGGCGTTCAGATCGCCGATCACATCTCCCATAAACTCTTCGGGCACAACCACCTCAAGGTCCATGATCGGCTCCAGCAGAACAGGCCCAGCCTTCTCAGCAGCAGCGCGAAACGCTAACCTACCAGCGAGCTGAAACGCAAGATCAGACGAGTCTACCGTATGAAAACTACCGTCATAGCAAGTCGCCCTCACGTCCACAACCGGATAACCTGCCACTATCCCAGACGTCATCGCCTCGCGGATGCCCTTGTCAACTGAAGGAATAAACTGTCTCGGAATCGCACCGCCGACTATCTGGTCCACAAACTCGTATCCGGCTCCTCTGGGCAATGGTTCCAACCTTATCCAACAGTCGCCAAACTGCCCACGCCCGCCGGTTTGCTTCTTGTGACGTCCCTGAGCTTCTGCCGGCATTGTAATCGTCTCACGGTATGCAACCTTCGGAGTTTCAGTTTCAACCTCGACACCGAACTTACGCTTGAGTCGCTCGACCATTATATCCACCTGGGTCTCGCCCAAGCCGCTTAACAAAGTCTGACCGGTGTCAGGATCGCGTATCGTATGGAAAGTCGGATCTTCTTCGGCAAGCTTTTGCAGTGCAGGACCAAGCTTGTCCTCGTCGGCCTTCGTCTTGGCCTTTACCGCAAGCGAGTGCACCGGCTCCGGAAACTTGATTGGCGGAAGTATAATTGGCCTGGCTTTGTCGCACAATGTATCACCAGTAACCGTCTCCTGCAGCTTCGCAACAGCGCCAATATCGCCCGCTCCGACCTCAGGACATCCTTCCTGAGTTTTTCCAAGCACAAAATAGACCTGTCCAACGCGTTCCTCGCGGCCCTTGTTCGCATTGTAGACGTGCGAATCTGACTTGATGGAACCCGAAAAGACACGGAAGTAGGTAAGCTTGCCGACATATGGATCGGCCATTGTCTTGAACACAAGTGCGCAGAAAGGATCACCCGGCACGCGTTTTTCCTCTGCTCCAGATGGACTCTTACCAACAACTGACTGCGCGGTTGCTGGCGACGGGACGCTGGCCACGATGAAATCCAACAGCGTATCCACTCCGACCATTTTCATTGCCGATCCACACAACACAGGCACAACCTTACCAGCACGCAGACCCATCTCCAGCCCGCTGGCAACTTCTTCATCAGTGAGCGTACCCTGATCGAAGTACTTTTCCATCAAGGCGTCGTCCATCTCCGCTACCGACTCGATCAGTTCCTCGCGCATCTTCGATATCTGATCGGCCATATCGGCTGGGATTTCGGTTGGAGCAACCTTGCCATTTTCCCATCTGTAAGCCTTGTGAGTCAGCAGGTCTACCACGCCTACGAAACGATCCTCCGCACCTATCGGAAGCTGCAGCGGAGCTACGCTTGTGCCAAACCTCTGTCGCAGTGCTTCCAACGTGCGATAGAAGTCCATGTTCTCTTTTTCGAGCTTGTTCACGAAAAAGAGCTTGGTGATACCTGCTTCCGTAGCCAGATCCCAACCGGTCTCCGCACCCACATCAATAGAACCGCTTCCATCAACCACGATCAAAGCTGCCTCGACAGCTCGCATACTGCCGATGACGTCACCAATGAAATCCGGATAGCCAGGCGTATCGATCAAGTTGATTTTGGTCGACTTCCACTCGCACGGAAGAACCGAAGCGTTGATACTGATCTTACGCTGTATCTCCTCCGGATCGAAATCGCCGGTCGAAGTACCGTCGTCCACGCGTCCAAGACGGCTGATAGCACCCGACGTATAAAGCAAGGCCTCAGCAAGCGAAGTCTTGCCCGTACCTCCATGACCGACTAAGGCGATGTTTCTAATTGACTCAATCGAGTATTTTTTCATCCTAATCAGACCTCTTTGAACGGCAGCCCCATAGCTTTTAGAAGTGCCCTGCCTTCTTCGTCGGTCTTGGCTGTCGTGCAGATCGTTATGTTCATGCCTCTCGACCGATCGATCTTGTCGTAGTCTATCTCAGGAAAAACGAGTTGCTCCTTCAGCCCCATACTGAAATTGCCTCGGCCGTCAAACGAATCCGGCGGGATTCCGCTGAAGTCGCGCACCCTCGGCAGAACCACATTGAACAACCTATCTAGAAACTCATACATCATGGCTCCCCGCAGGGTTACCTTGCATCCAATGCGCATACCTTGACGAATTTTAAAGTTTGAAATCGACCTCTTGGCTTTCGTAATTGCCGGTTTTTGACCAGTGATCAAAGCCAGGTCAGCCATAGCACCGTCTAGCAGCTTTGGATCCTGAGCCGCCTGACCTACGCCCATGCTTACGACGACTTTTTCGATCCTGGGTGCCTGCATTATGTTCCGATAACGGAACTGTTTCATCAGAGCAGGCACAACTTCAGTTCTGTATCTGTCCTTAAGTCTAGGCATCCACCAACTCTCCGCACTTTCGGCACTTGCGCGCCATCTCGCCATCAGTCGTAGCCACGCGGGCGATGCGAGTCTCTTTGTTACACTTTGGGCAGACCAGCATAACCTTTGAAATCGGCACTCCAAGCGGCACCATCATTTCGCCAAGCTGCTGCCTAACCATCGCCCGAGAGCTGGCCGACCGCGGTTTCTGATGACGCGTGACGACATTCACACCGTCAACAATCACCTTGCCCGTCTCAGGCAAGGTCTGGATAATCTTGCCACGCTTGCCTTTGTCTTTACCGGCAAGAACGATGACCTCGTCGCCCTTCTTGAGTCTCATCTTGCCTTCGAAGGTGGGTTTTTTCTTTCTTCTCATTCGATTGTCTCCACAGACCTCACCCCGACCCTCTCCTACAAAGGAGAGGTGGCACGTCTCGAACCTCGTCCCAGCCCTCTCCTAAGATGAGAGCGATATCGAGAAGAGAGGTAGGTCAGAGAACCTCTGGAGCGAGGGAAATGATTCTCATAAATCCCTTTTCCCGCAACTCCCTTGCAACAGGTCCAAACACGCGGGTGCCCCTTGGCTCGTTCGCGTTGTTTATTACAACGGCAGCGTTGTCGTCGAAGCGAAGCACCGAACCATCCGGTCGCTGAATGTCGTTTTTGGTTCGGACAACCACCGCTCGTACGACCTCGCTTTTCTTGACTGTCGCTCCCGGCGTGGCTTGTTTAACCGCGCCTATGATAATGTCGCCCACTTCGGCGTAGCGCGTGTTAGAGCCCTTGAGCACCCTAATACAAAGTATCTCGCGCGCTCCCGAATTGTCGGCTGCTCTAAGCCTCGTGTATGGCTGAATCATTTCTCCTACTTCGCTTTCTCAATTATCCGCGACACGCGCCAGCGCTTCTCTCTGGAAAGCGGCCGGGTTTCCATAATCTCTACCACGTCGCCGACGCCACACTGATTCTCTTCATCGTGCGCCTTGAACTTGGTGGTGCGGCGCATAATCCTGCCGTACAGCGGATGGCGTACAAGCGTGTCGATCGCTACCACGACCGTCTTGTCCATCTTGTCGCTAACAACCCGCCCAATTCGTACTTTGCGTCTACCTCTCTCCATAAGCTAAGATCCCTTGCCGATTCCGGCTTTGCGCTCGCTCATCGCGGTTAGTATGCGTGCGATATTCTTTCTGGCGTTAGTGATCGCGTGGGGATTGTCAAGCTGCTTCAACGCAATCTGCTGTCTTAGCTTGTACAAGCCCTCTCGCTCTTGTTTGAGCATTGTTTCCAGTTCGGTGTCGCTCGCCTCTTTGATCTTCTTACGAAATTCAGACCGTCTCACTGATATCGCCCTGCTCTTTCCTGCTCACGAATCTAGTTTTTATGGGAAGTTTGTGCGACGCCAAACGCATAGCTTCCCGCGCTACACTTTCATCGACTCCCGCCAATTCGAACAATATCCTGCCGGGCCTGACCACAGCCACCCAGCCTTCCGGATTGCCTTTGCCAGTACCCATACGAGTCTCCGCAGGCTTCCGCGTGTAAGGCTTGTCGGGGAAAACCCTAATCCATACTTGGCCACCTCTTCTGATATGGCGGGTGATAGCTATTCGCGCTGCCTCTATCTGGTTGGCAGTCAGCCAGACCGCCTCAAGCGCCTGAAGCCCGTACTCGCCAAAGTCAACCTTGTTTCCGGCGGTTGCGATACCTTTGCGCGAGCCGCGTTGCTGTTTTCTATACTTGGTTCTTCTGGGCATTAGCATGGCGGTTTATTCTCCTTCGGTGGGCGCTTCCGCCTCAACAGTCTCCTCAGCGCGATTCGCTTGTTCCGCACGTCCAGCTCGCGAAACCCGAGTCCTTTTAGGCCTTCTGGCCATCTGCTCTTCTATTGCTTCTTCGCGCTTTGCACCGGGCATAATATCGCCCTTGTATATCCACACCTTGACGCCTATGTTGCCATAGGTGGTTTTAGCTTCGGTAAATCCGTAGTCAATGTCCGCTCTAAGTGTTTGGAGCGGAATTTTACCGGCCTTTTCCCCATCTACGCGCGCCATCTCGGCGCCGCCGAGTCTTCCTGCGACACGCACCTTAATCCCTTTGGCACCCATTCGCATCGTTCTAAGCACGGCTTGCTTAGCTGCACGTTTGTAGGATATGCGTTTTTCGATCTGCTGCGCAATCGATTCGGCTACCAACTGTGCGTCCAGCTCAGGTGTTCTGATCTCCTGAACGCTTACATGCACAGTTTTGCCACCAGTAAGTCGCTCCAGATCCATCCGCAGGTCGTCGATGCCGCGTCCGCCTCGCCCGATTATGATCCCCGGCTTAGCGGCCCAAACGGTCACCTTGACTTTGTTGGCAGCACGCTCGATCTCGATCTTCGAGACCCCGGCCACGTACAGGGTCTTCTTCAGATACTTGCGGATCTTGTCATCCTCCAACAATAAGGCCGGGAACTCGCGATCCGTAGCAAACCACTTACTATCCGGCTCGCGAATTATACCGATACGTAATCCTACCGGATGAACCTTCTGTCCCAACTACTCGCCTCCTTTGGCTTCCGTATCCGCTTCAGACTTTTTTCCGCGCGGTGCCCTCTCTTGGGTTGTTTCCGCCACCGGCTTCGTTTCATCTGAACTAACTTGCTTACTCTTCTCGGCAACAACTTCCGATTTGCCTTCCGTCTCCGATGTCACTGAAGGCGCAGTTCTTCTGGGCGCTTTAGCCACGCGCGCCACCGGTTTCTTGCGACCTTTTTTGTCGGGTTTAGGCTCGGTCTCCTCAAGTCCTATCGTGATATGGCTCATTCTTTTGACTATCCGAAGTCCTCGACCCATCGGCGCATATCTCAAGCGCTTCATAACGTTTGGCCCGCCGTCCACAACAGCCAACGCAACTCTGAGATTTTCCGGATCCATATGGTGATTGTTCTCGGCGTTGGCCGCGGCCGACTTGACAACTTTTTCGATCAATCTCGCTGCGAAATTAGGCGTGAACTGCAGAATAGCCAAGGCCTCCTTGAGGTCCTTGCCTCGTATTGCATCGATTACAAGTCTCGCCTTTCGCGGCGACGTACGTACAAAGCGCGCCTTTGCTATCGCTAGCATAAGATTTGCCTCCAAAGCTATTCAGCGTTGGGCTCGCCCACTAAACCAACTTGCCGGAACGAAGCCCGGCTACTGCGCAAGTCACTTCAGAGCTGTCGAACGCTCGGTGTGATGACCGTGGCCCTTGAAGGTCCGGGTCGGAGCAAACTCACCCAGCTTGTGGCCGACCATATTCTCCGTAATGAATACGGGAATATGCTTGCGTCCGTCATGGACGGCTATCGTGTGACCTATCATCAGCGGAAAGATGGTCGACCGTCTGGACCAAGTTTGAATGATCCGCTTCTCACCCCGAGCATTCATTTGCTCTATTTTTTTAAGCAGTTTTGGATCCGCGTAAGGACCTTTTTTTAACGAGCGCGCCACTGGTCGCTCCTCCTACTAAAGCAACTTGTGCATATCTATACAGCCACTCGACTCGAACCGGGATGTAGCCCGATACTAAGTCGAAAGCAATAAGCCATCACTTTCCTCGCCGCCTTACGATTAGGGCATCGGACGGTTTTCTCCGTCTAGTCTTGGTACCGTGAGCCGGCTTCCCCCACTTTGATACAGGAGTCTTCCGACCGACCGGCGACTTGCCCTCGCCACCGCCGTGCGGGTGGTCGCGTGGAGTCATAGCCACCCCGCGAACAGCCGGCCTAATACCCTTCCATCTCGACCGCCCGGCCTTGCCGAGTTTGATGTTCTCGTGATCGACATTGCCCACCTGGCCAACCGTAGCTTTGCACTCGGCAAGTACGTTTCTCATCTCGCCCGAGGGCAGTCTGAGTTGCACATACTTGCCCTCTTTAGCCATAATCTGAGCTCCGCTGCCAGCACTGCGCAC